>JAQXGO010000001.1 GCA_029006755.1 Clostridia bacterium
CATACTGAGAAATAACGCGACGAAGTATTTTTTTCTGTTTTTACCGTCTGTTGTCTGCAGTCTGAAAGATTCTTCGCTGACGCTCAGAATGACATAAGACTAATAGTTCTATATATAACATTAAAACCGCCTACCTTAAACGGTAAGCGGTTTTGGAAGAGCCGAATGGTTTAGATGACATTAATTTCTATGTGGAGATAAACACCTCATCAACATCTGTCTTATGGCATAATGTATGCACATATATTTTGTTCAGTTTATTCTTCTCGAACAAAAATATATTCTTTTTTGAATGACTCATAATAATTTTTCTAATCATCGTTTGCTCTATATCCCTGTCGGAAATAATTCCATCTTCAGACAGTCCTAAAGCTGAAAAAAAAGCAACATCAACATTAACCCCGTTTGCATATTGCTCTGCTATTGAACCCACAAAACACATATCCTGACAATAATATTTACCTCCTAACAAAATACAGGGAATTTGTGATTTTGATGCAATTAGCAATGCATTCACAGAATTTGTTACAATTGTTATATTTTTAAATCTATTAATGTACGGTATGATATAATGACAGGTAGAAGAACTGTCAATAAAAATTGTTAAATCATCGCTCAGAAAATTTATGGCCTTTTTACTTAAATAAATTTTTTCGCTTTCGTCTACAAAAAACCTTTGCGAAATAGGCATTTCACTACTAACAGCCGTCAAAACAGCACCACCTCTGTTCCTTTTAAGCACACCGTCTTTTTCCATTTCACTTAAATCTCTGCGAATCGTCATTTCTGATACAAATAATGTTTTTGCAAGTTGCAATACGGAAACTCTACCGTTTGCATATAAAATATCTAAAATATCCTTTTTCCTATCTTTATATTCCATTTTATCCAATCCTCTTGTTTATAACAATGTTTATCTGGTATAATTATATCAAAATAAAATCTATGTGTCCAGGAGACTTAAAATGGATATAATTATACAATTAATTGGCGGGCTTGGAATTATTGCAAGCATAATATCTTTTCAATGTAAAAAGCACAATTCAATTTTGCTTTTTAGAACTCTCAATGAATTTATTTTTGCAATACAGTATTTCCTTTTGGGTGCGTATACCGGTATGGCAATGAATCTTGTAGGATGTGTCAGAAATATTATCTTTACAAAGCAGATATTACAAAACAAAAAAACAACAATAACAACAATTATTTTCGGATTTATGTTCTTGCTGTTTGGTATTTTTACGTGGCAGGGAATGAAAAGTATCTTGATAATCGTAGCAAAAGTGCTATCAACAATCGCATATGGAAACAAAAATACTACAGTTGTAAGAGGAATTATATTTGTAACATGTTCAAGTTGGTTGATTTATAATTATTGTGTGTTTTCTATCGCAGGAGTGCTATGTGAGGCATTTACATTGATATCGTTAATAATAGGGGTAATACGACTTGATGTTATCCCACATTTAACAAAAAACAAATGACTTTTGTGTTCGAAATAGATACATAGGTTTTAGGGTATATACTCCCTTTACTCGTTGCCATATTATAAGTAAAGTTGAAACAATAATCTTTTTCATAATATAAGTTCCCTTTCAGTATATATTTTAATTAGCTCTTTTGTATGTTAATGAATAGCACCTGATTGGATTATTATATCAGATGCTATTCCTTTGTCTACAGTTCAAGTCTGGTTCAAAACCGCTTGGCATCTACCATTTTGTTTTAAAATCAATTTTTGTAAAAAGCTCTCAAACTATTGAAAAAAGCGAACAATTTAGATGTCATCTAAATCATTCGCTTCTTTTGGAGGCACCACCCGGATTTGAACCGGGGAATCAGGGTGTTGCAGACCCATGCCTTACCACTTGGCTATGGTGCCCTATTTAGTTCTAAAGAGACGCTATTTGCGTCTCTTTAGTGTGGAGCGAATGACGAGGCTCGAACTCGCTACCTCCACCTTGGCAAGGTGGCGCTCTACCAGATGAGCTACATTCGCAAAAAAAACTGGTGCCTCCGGACGGAATCGAACCATCGACACGAGGATTTTCAGTCCTCTGCTCTACCGACTGAGCTACAGAGGCAAACAGTTGGCGACCCGGATGGGGCTCGAACCCACGACCTCCAGCGTGACAGGCTGGCGTTCTAACCAACTGAACTACCGGGCCACAATGGTGGGCACAACAGGGCTCGAACCTGTGACCCCCTGCTTGTAAGGCAGGTGCTCTCCCAGCTGAGCTATGCGCCCTTGTGCCACTCTCGCAGCGACAAATGAAAGTATAGCAGAAAACAAACTGAATGTCAATAGTTTTCGGAAATTTTTTTTAAAATATTTTTTTTAATATTAAAAAATATGGATTTCCCCCGGAATTTTCGGCAAAAGCATTTGAGAAAAGAATTTGACATTTTGCGGGAAATACAGTATAATATAGTTGATTTGGATACAAGTAATTTTGCTTGAAACAGGAGGACTCTCATGGCACAATACGGAAACGATAGTATATCATCGCTCAAGGGCGCGGAACGTGTGCGGAAACGTCCGGAGGTTATCTTTGGATCTAACGGGTTAGAAGGTTGCCAGCATGCCGTTTTTGAAATTCTGTCCAACTCTATTGATGAGGCGCGAGAAGGCTATGGTAAAGTAATTGAGGTTACGCGCTTTATGGATCATTCCATCGAAGTGAAGGATATGGGGCGCGGTGTGCCGGTAGAATATAATTCCAAGGAAGAACGCTATAATTGGGAACTTGTTTTTTGTGAAATGTATGCCGGTGGAAAATATAAAAATAACAGCGGCGAAAATTATGAATATAGCCTGGGTCTCAATGGTCTTGGGAGCTGTGCTACGCAGTATGCCTCGGAGTACATGGAGGTTACGGTACAGCGGGATGGCTATCGATATAAACTCTACTTCGAGAAGGGCGAAAACGTCGGTGGGCTTTATAAAGAAGAATACCGCTATCGGCATACGGGGACGATAATAAAATGGAAACCGGATCTCGAGGTGTTTACGGATATAGATATACCGCTTGAATACTTTCAAACGACAATGAAGAAGCAGGCGGTTGTCAATGCCGGCATTACCTTCCGCCTGAAAAATGAAACAGCAAATGGGATGGAAACCTTTACCTATTGCTATGAGAATGGCATAACGGACTATTTGCAGGAGGTTAGCGGAGAAAATGCATTGACGTCAATCCAGTACCATGAGGCGGAACGGCGCGGTAAAGACCGGGAGGATAAACCGGAGTACAAATTGAAAATGCAGGTGGCATTCTGCTTTACCAATACAAACGCTATGCTCGAATATTATCATAACTCCAGCTTTTTGGAGTATGGCGGTTCGCCGGACAAGGCTGTGAAAAGTGCATTTGTTTCGGCTATTGATGCTTATGTGCGCGGTGCGAATAAATATACAAAAGGAGAGTCTAAAATCACTTTTACGGATGTGCAAGATAGCCTTGCGCTGGTGATCAACTCCTTTTCGACTATGACAAGCTACGAAAACCAGACAAAGAAGGCCATAAACAATCGATTCATTGCAGAGGCGATGACAGATTTCTTGCGCCAGAACTTAGAAATCTATTTTATTGAGAATAAAGTGGAGGCAGAAAAAATTGCAGAGCAGGTGCTTCTGAATAAACGGAGCCGGGAAACTGCGGAGCGAACCAGGGTGAATCTGAAAAAGAAGCTGGCCAAAAACATTGATGTGACAAACCGCGTGCAAAAATTTGTGGATTGCCGTACGCGGGATATTGGAATACGGGAGCTATATATCGTGGAGGGCGATTCGGCTTTAGGCTCTGTAAAACTTGCCAGAGATGCGAATTTCCAGGCGGTTATGCCGGTGCGCGGTAAGATTTTAAATTGCTTAAAGTGCGATTGGCCGCGCATTTTTAAAAGCGATATCATTATGGATCTGATGCGCGTTTTGGGTTGTGGTATTGAGGTGAAAAGCAAAGATTTCAATGCCTTTGATATGGATAATCTGCGCTGGGATAAAATAATTATCTGTACGGATGCGGATGTGGACGGATACCAAATCCGAACGCTGATTTTGGCAATGCTCTATCGATTGACGCCCACACTTATTGAGGCGGGCAAGGTCTATATTGCAGAGTCACCGCTTTTTGAGATCAATACCAAAAAGGACACCTATTTTGCGTTTTCGGAGAGAGAAAAAGCACAGATTTTAGCCAAACTGGAAGGGCAGAAATATACTATACAGCGATCGAAAGGGTTAGGGGAGAATAACCCGGACATGATGAATAAAACCACGATGAATCCGGCAACCAGAAGACTGATTCGTGTAATGCCGGAAGAAGCGGCGCACACGGCTGCGGTTTTTGAGCTGCTTTTGGGGGATGACCTGCAAGGCAGAAAGGATTATATTGAAGAAAACGGGGCTGCCTATATTGATATGGCAGATGTCATGTAAATAAGGCTTTCGATGTACCACAAAATGGCAGTATAAAACGTAAGAAAAAAGGTTTAGGAGAGAATTGAATGGACATAGCAAATGTTATTGCCTTACTGGGCGGCATTTCCTTATTCCTGTTTGGCATGTTGGTGATGGGCAACGGACTTAAAAAGGTAGCCGGGAATCAGTTGGAAACAGTGCTTTATAAGCTTTCCAGCACACCGCTAAAGGGTGTTTTGTTGGGTACAGGGGTAACAACCGTAATCCAGTCCTCCTCTGCCACCTCCGTTATGGTGGTTGGCTTTGTGAATGCCGGTATGATGAAGGTAAAGCAAGCCATAGGGGTTGTGCTGGGTGCAATATTAGGGACCAGTATTACGGGATGGATTATTTGTTTGTCCAACGTAGGTGAAGGTGGTGCAAGCTGGGTGCGGCTTTTGTCCACCAGCAGTCTGACCGGGATGGTTGCTGTAGCAGGCATTGTCCTTCGCATGTTTTGTAAAAATTCGGCGAAACAGCATGTCGGAGATATCCTGCTGGGGTTTGCTGTTTTAATGACAGGGATGACGGCAATGAGCGCGGCAGTAAGTCCGTTAAAGGAGAGCCAGCTTTTTTTGCAGACCTTGGTTTCCTTTAAAAATCCTCTCCTCGGTATATTAGTCGGCTGTGCGATTACCTGTGTCTTGCAGAGCGCATCGGCAACGATTGGTATCCTGCAGGCACTTTCTGTGACGGATGCGATAACATTTGATATTGCATTGCCGATTATTATGGGCATTGCCATTGGTGCAGCGGTACCGGTTTTGTTATCAGCCCTAAGCGCTAATGTTTCCGGTAAAAGAGTGGCGTTTGTATATCTCATTATTGATGTGCTGGGCGTGGTAATTTGGGGCACACTGTTTTACACGGTGAACCTCTTTGCACATTTCCCGATTATGGGCAAAACCATGGGAATGGTAGGCGTGTCCCTCATCAACACAATTTTCCGCTTGGCAATTGTGCTGGTGCTGGCACCGATGATGAATACTTTGGAGAAAATTGTCGCATTTCTTTTCAAGGAGAAGCAGGATGATACGGCGGAAACAGAAGAAATTGCGCGGCTGGATGAACGATTCGTGGGGCACCCCACCATTGCGATTGAGCAAGGGAATATTGCAGTTTATTCCATGGCCAAGAAGGCGCAGGAGAATTTAAGCCGTTCTATCAGGCTGTTTGATGTATTTTCAAAGGAGTTATACGACAGTATTGCCGCCAAGGAACAGGTGATTGATAAGTATGAGGATAAGCTGGGCACGTTTTTGGTAAAGCTGACAAGAAGCGAGCTTTCCAAAGAGCAGAGCCATGATGTGTTTAAGATTCTGCACACAATTGGTGACATTGAGAGAATTGCAGACCATGCAGTGAACCTTTCCAATACGGCCAAAGAGATTACAGAGAAAAAACTGGTACTATCAAAGAAGGCGTGTGATGAACTGCGTGTGTTGACCGAAGCAGTGGAGGAAATTGTAGAAAACACCTTTGCAGCATTTACTGCGGGAAGTATTGCAAAGGCAAAAAAAATAGAGCCGCTGGAACAGGTGATTGATATGCTGTGCGATACAATCAAGGCCAACCATATTCTGCGTGTGCAGAGCGGAAATTGCTCTTTAGAGCACGGATTTGTGTTCAATGATATTCTGACCAATTATGAAAGAATTGCTGACCACTGCTCCAATATCGCAGCAGCAATGATTGAAATTGATCATGATAATTTTGATACCCATGCCTATTTGTATGGATTGAAAACGGAATATGGGAGTCAGTTTGTAGAGGCATATACGGCATACAGTCAAAAATATGCACTGGAGAATGTACAGTAACTGTATTAGGTTTGGATAAAAAGCATAGAGATATAACGGAAGGAATATTCCACAAAATCAGTGGGGCCGTAGCAAAATGCACAGACCGCATAAAGCATACGATTCTTGCAAATATGCGAATAAGCCTTATAAGAATCAAAAAGTTAGGGTGGAAATTCGCTAAAGAATGAATTCCTTACAATAAAAATGCTTTATGCTATGAACAAACTTCGCCTCTCGACGTACCTGTGTACGCCTTCGGGGAACCCAAAGCCTGCGGCTTTGGCGCAGTTTGTCCATTCTGCACTATTTTTCTCCAGCCCCAAGGAGCCGTAGCAAAATGCACAGACCGCATAAAGCATACGATTCTTGAGAATATGCGGATAAGCCTTAGAAGAGTCAAAAAGTTAGGGTGAGAATTCGCTAAACAATGCATTCCTTAAAATTAAAATGCTTTATGCTATGAACAAACTTCGCCTCTCGACGTACCTGTGTACGCCTTCGGGAACCCAAAGCCTGCGGCTTTGGCGCAGTTTGTCCATCCTGCACTATTTTTCTCCAGCCCCAAAAGGAGCCGTAGCAAAAAGATTTTGAATCATCATTTTTCTACGGCTCCTTTTTCGTGCATGATTTACCCAAAATAACAGCAAATAAAGCAGAGAAATACACAAGATAAAATGGGAAATCTCGGCCCAAAGTGTTGACTTTTAGGGGTTCTTGTGCTATAATAAAAAATTATGAGTAGATTAAAAATTGTGACCGGCCATTTTGGAAGTGGCAAAACTGAATTTGCGATTAATTTGGCAATGCAGCAGAAGGGAAAAACTGTGATATTGGATATGGATATTGTCAATCCGTATTATCGGACAGCAGATGCTTCTCTCGAACTTGAGAAGCATGGTGTTGAGGTCATCCTGCCGCTGTTTGCGAATACGAATGTAGATATTCCTACATTACCGGGTGAAATCTTGTCTGTCTTTGCCCATAAGGATAAGACGGCTGTTTTCGATATTGGCGGGGATGAAGACGGTGCCATTGCTTTGGGTAGGTTTCATCGCTTTTTTAAAGAAGAGCCTTACGAAATGTATTTTGTCATCAACGAGAGACGACCGTTGACAGATAATAAAGAGGCTGTTATTGAGATGATGCATGCGGTGGAGGGCACTTCTCGTCTTAAAATTACACATCTTGTAAACTGTACGCATTTAGGAAGCGATACGACACCGGAAATTGTCTTGAAAGGGCAAAGATTAGCAGAGGCGGTGAGCCTTGAAACCGGTATTCCGATTGCGTACACGGCAGTCAAAAAGGGAATCAATATTGCGGTAAATAATCCGCTTATGGAATTACAGCTTTATATTAAAGCGCCATTTTAACAAAGAGAGGATGATGGATATGGCAAAGGTTACTTTTATGGAGGACAAATGCAAGGGTTGCGAACTTTGCACGACTGTTTGCCCTAAGAAAATCGTTGTGATGGCAAAGGATAGGCTGAATAAAAAGGGATTTCATCCGGCACAGGTGGTAGAGCAGAATCAGTGTATAGGTTGTGCGTTTTGCGCAACAATGTGTCCGGATGCAGTCATTGAAGTAGAAAAATAATACAAAGGGGGAGAAAGCTATGGCAGATAAAGTATTAATGAAGGGAAATGAAGTAATTGCGGAAGCAGCAATGCAGGCCGGCTGCAAGCTGTTTTTCGGTTATCCTATAACACCGCAAACAGAGATTTCCGCTTACATGGCAAAGCGGATGCCCAAGATTGGCGGTACGTTCTTGCAGGCGGAGAGTGAAGTAGCTGCTATTAACATGGTATATGGAGCTGCCGGTGCCGGCGCGAGAGTTATGACGTCCTCATCCAGCCCCGGTATCAGCTTAAAATCAGAAGGAATTTCCTACATAGCCGGTAGTGATTTACCCTGCGTAATTGTCAATATCGTACGCGGTGGCCCCGGCCTTGGTGGTATTCAGCCGGCGCAAAGTGACTATTTTCAGGCAGTAAAGGGTGGCGGCCATGGCGACTATCACATGATCGTACTCGCACCCAGTTCTATTCAGGAACTTGCGGATATTACACAAGATGCCTTTGATATTGCTGATCAGTACAGAATGCCGGTTATGATTATGGGCGACGGTATGCTGGGGCAGATGATGGAACCTGTAAGCTTCTCAAACAGAAAGGGCAGAGAATTGCCGGAAAAAACATGGGCAGCATGCGGTACGGAGGGTAAGCGCAAGCACAATATTATCAATTCTCTGTATATTGAAGCAGAAGACCTGGAAAAACTCGTGGTTGCCAGATATGAAAAGTATAAAGAGATCGAGAAAAACGAGGTCAAGTGGGAATCCTACATGACCGATGATGCAGAGATTATCATTGCAGCATACGGTACCATTGCACGTGTTGCAAAAACAGCGATTGCAACACTGCGCAAAAACGGTGTTCGTGTCGGTTTGATTAGACCGATTACGCTGTGGCCTTTCCCTGCACAGGCGTTTGCTGATGCGGCAGAAAAGGCAGATGGATTCCTGACCGTTGAAATGAGTATGGGACAGATGGTGGAGGATGTTCGTCTTGCTGTCAATGGCAAGAAGCCGGTTTCCTTCTTTGGCAGAACCGGTGGCGTAATTCCTACACCGGATGAAATATGCGAAGCCGTTATGGCGATGAAGGAGGCAAAGTAAATGACAAAGGTATTTGAAAGACCTAAGGCTTTATGCGATGTGGAACTGCATTATTGCCCGGGTTGCACACATGGAATTATCCATCGTTTGGTTGCCGAGGTTATAGATGAACTTGGAATTGAAGGACAAACTGTTGGTGTAGCATCTGTCGGTTGTTCTGTTTTCAGTTATAATTATTTTGCTTGCGATATGGAGCAGGCCGCACACGGTCGTGCACCGGCGGTGGCTACCGGTATTAAGCGTGCGTTGCCGGAACGTGTTGTTTTCACATATCAGGGTGATGGTGACCTTGCGGCAATTGGTACAGCGGAAACTGTACATGCTGCATCAAGAGGCGAAAACATTACAGTGATCTTTGTCAATAATGCAATTTATGGTATGACCGGCGGCCAGATGGCGCCGACAACATTGGAAGGCCAGATTACCCAGACAACACCGTATGGCCGTGATGTGAAGAAACAGGGTCACCCTGTGCGCGTTTGTGAGCTTTTGTCACAAACCGGTGGTGCTGCATATCTTGCCAGAACAGCAGTTGATACAGTACCGAATATTAAAAAGACAAAGGCGGCGATTAAAAAGGCTTTTGAATACCAGCTTGCCGGCAAAGGCTTTAGCCTGGTAGAAGTTTTGTCTACCTGCCCGACAAACTGGGGCCTTTCACCGCAGGAAGCTTTGCAGTGGTTGCGTGATAATATGATGCCATTCTATCCGCTTGGCGTATATAAGGATATCGAGGAGGGCAAGGGAAATGAAAAATAATGAAATCATTATTGCTGGCTTTGGCGGCCAGGGTATATTGTTTTCCGGAAAGCTTTTGGCATATACAGGGCTTGTAAATGGCTACGAGATTTCTTGGTTGCCTTCTTATGGCCCGGAAATGCGCGGCGGTACAGCCAACTGTCATGTCATCCTATCAGAAGAACCGGTTGCTTCTCCTTTAGTGACTAAGCCGACAGCACTCATTGCGATGAATTTACCTTCTTTAAAGAAGTTTGAAAATGCTGTTGTGCCCGGGGGCGTAATATTGATTGATAACTCATTGATTGACGCTACAGTCGAACGCACAGATGTAACGGTTATTTCCATCCCGGCTACAAGAATGGCAGATGAAATCGGTGCAAAGAAGCTTGCAAATATGATTATGACCGGTGCGTTCGTCAAGGCAACCGGCTGCACAGATTTTGATGGTCTTATGAAGGGCCTGGAAAAGTGCGTGCCTGCAGGCAAGGCAGACCTTTTGGCACTGAATAAAAAAGTCCTGAAAATGGGATATACGTTTGGAGAATAAAAAGTGAAGCTATCGGATTTTGATTATTACTTGCCCGAAGAGCTGATTGCACAGGAGCCTTTGCAGGATCGTACAGCTGCAAGGCTCCTTATGCTTGAAGGTGAGAAGATAACACACGGAAAATTTACAGATTTAAAACAGAAGTTGCATCCCGGGGATTGCCTTGTCTTAAACGATACACGTGTGATCCCCGCACGCCTGTATGGGCAAAAGATCGATACAGGAGGTGCAATAGAATTTCTGCTTTTAAAACGATTGGATCTGCAGCGCTGGGAAGTAGCCTTAAAGCCGGGCAAACGCGCAAAACCCGGGGCGCAATTTATGTTTGGAGATTTGCTTCGGGCAGAAGTCTTAGAGATTGTTGAAGGCGGAAATCGTATTGTTTCCTTTACTTACGATGGGGTGTTTGAGGAGATTTTAGAAAAGCTTGGCGAAGTGCCTTTGCCGCACTATATAACTCATGAACTCAAGGACAGGGAACGATATCAAACTGTTTTTGCAAGAGAAAACGGGTCGGCTGCTGCGCCTACGGCGGGGCTGCACTTTACAAAAGAATTTTTAAATGAACTCCGGGCACAGGGCGTAGACATTGCTTTTTTAACGCTACACGTAGGATTGGGAACGTTTCGTCCTGTTAAAACGGAGGAAATTACAGCGCACAAAATGCACACGGAGGCATATACAATGTCGACGGAAACGGCAGAAAAAATCAATGCATGCAAAAAACGGGGCGGCAGGCTGATTTGCTGCGGAACAACCTCCGTACGAACGGTAGAAACGATTGCAGATGAAAACGGATTGGTGAAGCCTTGTAGCGGAAATACAGATATTTTTATTTATCCGGGCTATCGGTTTAAGGCAGTAGATGCAATTATAACCAATTTTCATCTTCCTAAATCCACATTGGTTATGCTTATCAGTGCATTTGCAGGAAGGGAAAATGTTCTGCGTGCCTATGAAGAAGCTGTTCGGGAACGCTATCGTTTTTTCAGCTTTGGCGACGCAATGTTTATTTGTTAAACTGTATTTCCGGTAGTATTTGCCAGTTGGGCATGTAGTAGCAATAGAGTTGCGAATAACGATTTTAACTTAGAACATAGGGAGATAGATTGACTTGAGTAGGCGAAAGATGAAATATTGCATTACGAAGCTTCTGGTAGGGAGTATGGAGGAAATATTTGCGCGGCTGAAAAGCATGGATCGGCTGAAAATAAGCTATGCGGAACGCTGGACAGAGACGGATGCAATTGCAGGACTATATATTCCGGACATACCGGCAGAAAACCATCGCGTACACCTAAAGGAAACACTCATAGAAAATATTCCGCGTGCTGCAAACGAGATACTCATGATTACAGAGCTATACGATCCAATGACGGATACAAAACGAAACATTGCCCTTTCCAGTGCCTGCGCGGAACGAGGACGGTTTCTTGGCTATATGATTGATTTGCCTATGCAGGCGGATCCGCATGAAATATATGTAGAAAGGGATTTTGTCGGGACAAAAACGTATCCGAAAATTGGCCGTTCTATGCGCATATAAAACGGATGATGCAATCACTCTGTGCAGGCTGACGACAAAAGCAGAAGTATAGCTTGCAGGGGGTGGCTGTTTTCGGAGAATCGATGAAAGAATAAATTTAAGAAGCCGTAGCAAAAAATGATTTATAAAAATCTTTGTGCTACGGCTCCGTTTTGTTTTTTCAAAAAACGCCTCTTTCGTATCAACATACACTGCGCAAAAGATGGATCTTTCTTTTCCGGGTCTACCAGTGTGCCGACGGGTTTATCGGAACGATAAACGAAGCGATGCAATCGCTCTGTCATAATTTCATATGAATTGGTAACTATGCAGCAGGCCTTTCACGTACCGGACGGTTATTCGCCTCCTCCGCATTTTCTAATTCCAACGGCAAATTAGTCATAGGCGAAAGAGTGTCCGGCGCTGCGCCACTGTTATGATGCAGGTTACAGACAGTAGAGGATAGATATCCATCAGTTTCGATTTCGGAAAGACCGAGTGCGGAAACCTCCTCTTTGTTGGGACAATCACTTGTCGCAATCTTACGGCTCTCTGTACAAAGCATATAACTCTTATGCAAGGAACAATAATCCATAGGCGCATGCCCATTCCGAAAATGTTCGTATTGTACCTTGCTGCCTCGAATATCCTTATAGCAAAGGGGAGAGGCAAGCTTTCCGCTCACAGAACAAACGGCAGTTGTCGAGTTAAAGCCGGTAGGAATAGTAAAAGGTTTGTTCTCTTTATTGGCATGAATGGAAGTCATTATTTCTTTCCATATAGGGATTGCCGGATTGTAGCCAACAGAGCCGAGTGATTTTGGCTGGTCATATCCAAACCATACTGCGCCAACATAATAGGGTGTGTATCCAATGAACCAGCGGTCATGGTCGTTCGTCGTCGTACCTGTTTTTCCGGCGCAGGACATGTTGTTCAGTCTTGCGGCAGTACCGGTGCCGAATTGCATAACGCCTTCAAGCAACTGTGTCATTTGGTAAGCCGTGTATTCACTCATGGCAACTTTCACATCATCGGATTTGCGCTCAAGAATCACATTTCCGTTATAATCTAATACTTTCGTATATGTGGAAGGCTTTGTGTATAGGCCTTTACTCACAAAGGGCACATAGGCGGAACACATTTCCAAAACGGAAATGCCATCTGTCAGGCCACCCAGAGAAAGAGGGGCATATCCCTTATCTGTGTAGACTTTACCGTCACGGGTTTCGTTTTCCACAAGGCTTGAAATACCAAGATTATTCCGGAGAAAATCAAAAGAAGTATCAAGAGAAATTTTATCCAGTACCTTTACTGCAACCGTATTTAAAGAACGCGCAACTGCGGTTTTAATATTTACAGTGCCGGAAAAGGTACCGCCGGCATTTCGGGGGGACCATCCATCAATGGTAATGGGCCCGTCTAAAATGGTTGTCGTAGGGGATATATGGCCATATTCGAGTGCAGGTGCATATACGGCAATGGGTTTTATGGTGGAACCCGGTTGCCGCAAGGTTTGCGTTGCGCGGTTTAAGGTACGGCTTGCCGATTTTTCGCCGCGTCCGCCGACAAGGCCGACAATATTCCCTGTGGCCGGGTCAATGATCACAACCGCGCTTTCCGGCTGTACATCCCCGGGAACAGTGGGGAAATACGAATTATCAGTATAAACTCTTTCTAATTCCTTTTGGACATTCATGTCAACCGTTGCATATATTTTAAGGCCACCCGAATAGAGCATTTTTAACGCAACCTGCTTCGGATACCCCTTTTCTTCCTGCAAATCTTCCAAGACTTCATCCACAACAGCATCTACAAAATAGGATTGGCTAAGCACAATGGAATCATCTGCATCCTTGTGTGTAAATACTAACTTTTCTGCAACCGCTTTGTCATGTTCATCTTTGGAAATCATACCGAGTTCCAGCATTTTTTTCAGAACAAGTTCTTGCTTTTTCTTGTTATTTTCAGGGTTCACAATGGGATCATACTTAGAAGGGAACTGCGTAATGCCGGCCAGTGAGGCACATTCTGCCAAGCTAAGATCGCTGACGTCCTTGCCGAAATATACATTAGCCGCTGCCTGTACGCCGTTGCATTGCTGCCCGAGATAGATGGTGTTCAGGTATAGTTCCAAAATACGTTCTTTCGACAACTGCTTTTCGATTTTTATCGCGCGGTAAATCTCTTGAATTTTACGTTCCAGCAGCACGCGATCGTCGCCGGTCAGGTTTTTAACAAGCTGTTGAGTAATGGTACTGGCACCATACCCATACTCTCTTTTGGCGATTGTGGTAAAAGCCGCACCGATGAGGCGTTTTACGTCAAATCCCTTATGCGAATAAAAACGCTCGTCCTCAATAGCGACCACAGCATCCTTCATGTGTTGCGGGATGCGTTCTTCATCGGCCCAAATACGATTTTCATTGTCATAAAGTCGATATAATTCATGTTCTTCCCCTGATTCTTCATCTGTATAATAAATAAGAGAAGTAAAGTTCATACTTAAATTATTAAAGTCAAAATCATCCGCTTGCCGAACAATACCATAGACTACTCCGCAAACAACACCGGCCAGAATAATCAGCAAAATGCCCAAAACAGAAAAGAAAACTTTTGTGTAGGTTTTTAAGGCTTTTTTCTTGTTCATGGAACACCTCCTATAATGCCAGTATAAACAACAACCATTAAAAAAGTATTACAAAACGAGTGGTTTACGAATAAAAATGCGCAAATTTAGGCATACTGGGAAGAAAAGGAGGCGTAAAAATGCGATTACGAGATTTGATTATTGGTACATTACTTTGTGCAATTTGCTTTAGTTGTGGCTTGATTGTCGGCCGGGTTACCAAGCAGGTAAAGGAAGAAATTACAATTGCAGCGCAGAGTACCAGCATAGACAACACGCCGAAGCCGATCGTGCCAACACCCACACCAACACCTACAATAACGAAAAAAAATGAAAAAGAACAATTTATGTTAAGTCTTTCGGACCAAAGTATACATGTTTATAAGCTGCTGCCATCAGGACAGGCAGAATTAATATACAAAACAAGCATTGAGGACGGACAGCTCAGAGAGGAGGATTATGCTTCTCTTTGCCGGGGGATTATCGTTGACAGCGAGGAAAAGGCAAGGGAATTGGCAGAAGATTTTGGAAATTAAGGTTGCATAAAAATAGAGTATAAGTTTTTTATTATGCGGAGCAGATACAAACATAGAATTTTGTGCCTGTTCCGCGGACTTTTGAAAAAAAACCCGATATTTCAAATATTTTAACACAATATCTATTGCTTTTTTTTCATAAATATAGTATGATAAATAAATCCAAGGAGGGATTTATTCATGCAGACATCAGAAAAATATGCAAGAATCAGTGCATCACCAACGCTGTTGATCGATTCAAAGTACAAAGCGATGCGAGCATCCGGCGTTGATGTGGTGGGCTTTGGGGCAGGAGAACCGGATTTGGACACCCCTATACATATTAAAAAAGCAGCCATTGCAGCGATCGAAAATGGATGTACGAAGTATACACCTGCCTCCGGTACGCCGGAACTGAAAAAGGCCATTTGTCAAAAGCTGCTTACAGAAAACGGACTTTTCTATGCTCCTTCGCAAATTGTGGTCAGCAACGGAGCAAAGCATTCGCTGACAAATGTATTTGGCGCCATCCTGAATCCCGGGGATGAAGTTATTATTCCTACGCCGGCATGGGTTAGCTATCCGGAAATGGTAAAGCTTGCAGACGGCGTGCCGGTGCCGCTCGTTACAACGGAAGAAAATTTCTTTAAGTTTAAGATAGAGGATTTGGCGGCAGCAATAACAGATAAAACAAGAGCAGTTGTAATCAATAGCCCCTCAAATCCGACAGGAATGGTCTATGAGGAAGAAGAACTGCGCGCCATTGCAGAACTTGCGATTGAAAAGGATTTATATGTTGTTTCAGATGAAATATACGAACATTTGATTTATGAAGGGAAACATATATCTATTGCATCGTTTGGTGAGGAAATAAAAAATAGAACCATTGTCGTCAATGGCCTTTCCAAAACATTCTCTATGACAGGTTGGCGCATTGGCTACACGGCTTCTGCCGATCATATTGCAAAGCTCATGAGCAATGTGCAGAGCCACTCTACTTCAAATCCGAACTCCATAGCACAGGCGGCGGCAGTTGCTGCATTGCAGGGCGGACTGGATTTCGTGCATGACATGAAGGCGGAGTATATAAAAAGACGGGACTATATGGTAGAACAAATTAACAGTATTGACGGCGTTTCTTGTCTGAAACCTGCCGGTGCGTTCTATGTCATGATGAACATGAAAGGCCTATATGGGAAAAGTATCGACGGCAAAGTAATCGATTCAGCAAACACTTTTGCAGCGCTGTTCCTTGAAAAGGCGATGGTGGCGGTTGTTCCCGGGGAAGGCTTTAAGGCAGATGGGTATGTTCGCTGGTCTTATGCAACTTCTATGGAAAACATAAAGAAGGGAATGGAGCGATTAAAGGTGTTTATTCGTCAATTACAATAAGCCCTACAAGGTTTTGGAGGTAGCGATGAATGCTATTTTTTTACTGAGGGCGAAAAGCGAAACTTGTTATATTCAGGATGATAGCAGCGTAAGACAGGGTCTTGAAAAGCTGCGGGCGCATGGATATTCGGCAATTCCTGTCATCCGAGAGGACGGGAGCTATGCAGGCAGCATCAGCGAAGGTGACTTTTTGTGGCATTTGCTTGCTTGTGGGGGCGACATTCGGGAGCAGGAAAAGTATTTGGTCCGTGACATAATTCGGCCGGATTGGAATCCGGCAGCGCGTGTGGACGTGACAACGGAAGATCTTCTGGAACGCATTTTGCGGCAGAATTTTGTGCCGATTGTAGATGATAGAGGGCTGTTTATCGGAATTATAACAAGACAAGATGTTATTCGCCATTTCAAGTCAAATATTCATTGATAAAGGGCTGTGACACGTTGCTGTCACAGCCCTCATTTTATAAGCGTTTCGCCTTTACGCGATTAATCTTTATTCCTTGGCTGGAAAAGTTTGACTCATATTCTGTAATAATGTTTTCCGGGTCATTTAAGGCGTGTAAATCCCGCGTGACATCATAGGGGAGAAATCCATTTTCTTCTAAGCTATGTAAGGAAAAATTAAAATATGGAACATTATCTGTTTTCAACCATATCTCTCCATCAGGGGTGAGAAGGGTTTTGTAAAAATCCAGATAGCCGGCAGCGGTCAGCCTTCTTTTTGCATGACGCGGACGCGGCCAAGGATCATTAAAGTTTAAATAGATTCGGCTGCATTTGTTTTGTATGGGGAGTGTGGAAAGACGCGACACATCGCCGAGCAGAAAGTGCAAATTCGGTAAACCACAAGAAGCGGCTTTTTCTAAAGCCAATACCATAACGCTGGTAACTTTTTCTACGGCTAAGAAGTCAATTTCCGGATAGAGGGATGCAGCCTGTGCGATAAAAGCGCCTTTTCCGCAGCCGACCTCGATGTGAAATGTTCCGTGCGGAACAAACGCGGTAGGTTCTTTCACTAAAAATTCTTCCGCTGCTGCCATGCGCTCATGCGCATGTTTTTTATTTCGCATTCGCATAAATATAAACTCTCCTTACTTTGAAGTCAATTTCGTTCTATTGCACTCGATCGATAGCATGCAAGACGGCATCCTGTGTTGAAAAAACAATTGCGCCCATCGAAGAAATATGACAGATCTTCTGCAACAAATGCAAAATGTCATATTTATCTGCATTGTCGTGCAAAAGGTCAATATCTTCCAAAAGTATAACTTTTGCCGAGGCAGCCGCAGCACAAACAAGGCCAAAACGGAAGGTTTCATATAAGGAAAGGGAAGATGGGCATAGGTTTTCATAATCCGTAGGCAGGCCGATATTGGAGAGCAATCGAAAAAGGGACTCCTTTGTCATTTTACCACTTGAGAAAGCCTGCAGTATTTCCCAACAAGATGCGTAAGGTGGGAAAACCGTATTCCGGCTTAGGCACATAAAGTTTGTTCGAGGCTCTTGTAGGTTATGGTCAAAAAGAACAGAACCGCTATGCGGCTTTTTTTGTTTGCAAAACACCTGACTGCCATGCTGGGCTGCAACGCCCAGTATTTCGCAGGCATGCAAAGTAAAGGTCAGACTTGACATACCGCGATGAATGACCACATTTTTTGCCTGCAAATAGGCCATGTCCGTTTGTGGCCGATTGACAAGCTTTTCTAATGCAGCTGCTTTTTCTAAATACTGCGCATGGGGAACGGACACAGCATCCAGCTTCCAAAGATGACTATGCTGTATCACATATACCGATTCGCCGTATTGCCGGGCAAACGAAATGTTTGCAGTTAATAGAAGGAGAGCAATTTTTTTAATTTTGCAAACTTTAATTAATAAAGGATAGAGCTCGTCTGCATCCTGCGCAAAAATGTCTTTTTCCGTTGGTGAAAAAACGGCAACTGCAGGGTCGGTGGAGAGCGCGGCAGCATAGAGAACAGCACGAAGTTCATGAGGGCGAAGTGCCTGCAAATGCTTTTTCAAAATCCGATCCGGATTTGCTAGGCCCAGAAGCTGCATAATACGCTTTGTATCCTGCAGAATTTCAGTATTGGATTTCTTAATATCGTCATGAAAGGGCGCTAGAACGTATTGCAGAGCGGTCATGCGCAAATCAGCCACCTCTTCCCTTTGCGGAAGCACAGCGACATTTGCCATACGTGCATACCGCATTTCAGTGGCATCCAGCCGTTCAATTTCAATATTGTCCACGAAAAGACGTCCGGTGAGTGTGTAAGGTGTGCGACAGGTCCCAGTAAGCAAAGGAGGAAGATAGGCTTTCCCTGAGCCGGCGGTACCGCATATGGCAACGATTTCACCGCGTTCTACGGTCATGTTTATCTCAGAAAGAATACGGCGACCGCCAAGGCGCAAGCTTACATCCTCTAAATAAAGCGCTTTACTCATGACAGGCATCCTCCTTTACAAGCAAGTAGGCTGAAAATAGCAGAAAAGCAATTAAGCATAGTGCACTGACAGCATAAATGCCATCGCCGGCTATGGTTCCTTGCAACTTGGACCAATAGATGAAAACTGCCATATAAAGGCTTTGGATTAGGCAAAAGATCCAATATTTCAAACAGGGAACAGTGACAAGCGGATTGCGCATATACTTCGTATATTGTGCAATGGGTAATCCGCGGTAGGAAGCAAGCATTTGCTGCCGATTCAACACAAAATGCAGCGTTGAGAAGAACGTCGGAAGTGCAAGACAAAGCCATGCTGCATAGGGAACAGGCAAGAAATTTCCGACTGGAATAAACAAGTAAATAAAAAGCGGCAGGAAGCGAAAGTCCGCAAGAAACTTTGCGAAAGTTCCAAAAAAGGATACAGATATTTTAGCCAACAAAATGGCCAGCAAAAAGCCCGAAAGCCAGCCGGCAAAGGCGCTGACAAAGGCCGCCATAACCATTGACTGTAGAATTGGCATTGCAGAGAACAGTATGGGTTCGGCAATGTAATTGTATCCTATAAAGATATAAAGCAGGATGAACAGAACCAGGATAAGCAAAAGAACGGAGAAAAGCAAGGAGAACTTTCTTTTCTTAATGAAAGACGTTTTTGCCGCCGGTGCGCCTAAAAGCACGTACAGGGCATTTCCTAAAAGTGAAGCCGCAACCACATAGAGTGCACCGCCCAAAACGGTTTCTTTACTGATGACATTTCCTCTAAATAACAATGTCCAAAAGACCAGATAACTCATGAGTAAGCCGCTGTATTTGAAAAAGAAAGCAAAGACATGCGGACGAATTGTAATGCGGCGTGCATGAGCGGCCGGAACTCCACGCATAATCAAAAGGCCCGTCCCGGCAGAGAAATAGCATGTATTTTGCTGTATCAATAAAGTGCCAAGCATGAGCGCGGAAAGCAATACGCCGCTATATCCCCAAACGGAGAACGCAGGTAATATGTACCAAAGGCAAAGATTTCCGCCGCAGGTTAACAGAATAAACAAGCAACGAAAAAGCACTAAAGCGAACCGCGAGAACGGAATTAAGCCTAAAATAGGACAGATAACAAGACAAACAACATAAATAAAAAGTGGTTCTATGGATAAGGATAATGAAATTCCACTCCAAAAACAAAGCGCGCCTACTGCCAATACAGCCAATAAACTTGCTATCAAACTATGTATTTTTTTCATATGTATAAATCCTTCCGATTTTTTTAGCATCTCATATACTATACACTAATTGTGTCGGAATGTCAATTGAAAATAAGAATATTCTAAGGAGGTTTTTGCGGTTACAGCCCTGTAAAAAACAGATAGCCGAGAATCAAAATCAGGGTGGTATCTTTCTTCTCGTTTGATAAAAGGAGAAAGAGAATTGCCATCAGGAGAATATCATCCATATCCAGCTTATCCGGTAGTCGTATGGGAAGCAGTGAAGATGCTTCAGAGGCAGGCGGGGCTGTGCGCGGGGCAGATTCCGGTTGGGGAACAACAGTACTTTCAACGGCTCTGGCAGCGCGGCGAATCTCCTCGGCCTTTTTCTCATACGCATTAAAATACTGTTTGTACATAGCCATATAGAAACTCTACTTTCTTACAAAATATGAAGCTCCTGCAATACACTGGTCATTTTACTCAGTCGCAAAAGCTGCATGGCGCGGTCAGCACTGTGCAACCTTTTGTCATTTAAATAAGGCTTTATCGCAGAAATAAGGTTAATGCGAGGATCATCATCTTGCATTGCCTCGTTCCATGCCTTTCCAAGCTTCATAAGCATTTCTGGGTTATCAAGTCCAAAAGGGAGTGCGCCGGATGGCGGGTCTTTTTTTTCTGTGCCGCCGAATGCCTGCATCATACTTTGCAGCTTATTCATAGTCGCAGGGTCATTTAACAAATTTTTTAACATATCCTCCGGCGCAGATGCCATATAGATCATCCTTTCTCAATTCTTTAGAAATTGATTCAATGCTTTCATCATATCTGGGTTGTTGGCAATGGTACGCAAAACATCCTCCTTGTCGGTAGGTATCTTGTTCTTAAACTGCTCGACAAACTTTTTCCCCTCCGGTGTTTGGGCAAAAGCACGCGCAGTTTCCATGCCGGACTCCAATACATTTGCGTCAACGCCCTTTAACATATCTTCAATTGTAGACATGGTAGTTGTCAACCCCTTTTTTATTATATTTATAACTCGTTATAGTTTATGCGTAAAGCGTTCTATTTGTGACAAAAGGAATAGCAAAAAAATTCTAAAATATTAAAAAAATCGTTGACAAATTCAAATATACATGCTATAATAAATTCTGTTCGTTACGCGAGTGTGCTGGAACTGGCAGACAGGCACGTTTGAGGGGCGTGTGCTTATGGCGTACGGGTTCAAGTCCCGTCACTCGCACCATATCGAGTGTTCATAACGTGTATGAAGTTATGAACACTCGATTTTTTTGTTTTTATGCCGTTTTTGTTGTTCTCAGATACTCAACTTCAACACCTTTTCTTGTGTTGACCGTTATCTTGTCAAAGTTCTCCGGCATATCAAGCTCACCAATGAACTTGTAATGTATTATTACCGATTGAGTGCGGTTTAATCCCGTACCTTCTACTGCGTGTACCTCAATTCTGTCAATCAGTTCTTGAAGAATCATAGGTGTAACTTCATTCATTTCCGCAAAGCTTCTGACACAAGAGAGAAAATGTTCCTTGCCTTCGCGAACTTCGCTTATCTTTGCAAGCTGCTGATTGAGTTCAAGAATCTTCTTTTTAAGCTCGTCACGTTCAACCTCGTATTTATGAGATAGTTCCATAAACCAAGCATCGGTAACCTTGCCGTTTACATTACAATACCGGTTTCTGTAAGGATTAACAGCGAGATTCCGGCTGCTGCAGAGCTTATAAGCGCAAGTGCAAATGCAGACGGTCGTATCGCCGTAGAAGGCAGAGTAAAGCCCGGTTTGTATGCGGTAGTCTTCTTAGCAGAAGATGAAACCTCGACAGGCGTCATTGCAGCTTCGATTCCGACTGAAGCAGACGGAACATTCTCAGTTTTGATAAAGCCGGATGACAGCGGTTCATATTATGTATATGTAAGAGCGGCAGACGAAAAAGGGGTTATGGGAGTTGAAAGCAAGCGTTTACTTGTTACAACAGATATTAGTGACAAGACTGCTCCGGTAATAACTATGGTATCGCCGCAAACAGACATCCAATTGCCCAGAGAGGTATCAGAGATTATCTTTACGGTAAGCGATGACGAGAGTCAAATTTCAGGTACTCCAAAATTGACTGTAGACGGAGTTGAAGCCAAAGTTACCAGTACAGCAGAAGGTCGCTACAGCGCAGTTCTGTACTCAGGAAATATCGGAGACGGAACTCACAAAGTAAAGATTAGCGCTGTAAGTGGTGGAGGCGTTGCAACTAAAGAATTTACGGTTATCGTTGGCGGAAAGGTTGAAGCGGTTATCTCTGTAACAGCTAATGGCCATTCGGTTGCAGGCGCTTTGGTTATGTTGGGAAGCGAGAGCGACTTGACAGGCGATGATGGAACGGTTTCGTTCTCGATTACTCCGGGAGAGTATAATTACAGCATATCTAAGGAAGGTTACCTGACAAAGGGCGGCTCTTTAAACATCACTGCAACTTCAAGAAATAAGAAAGTTGACCTT
>JAQXGO010000002.1 GCA_029006755.1 Clostridia bacterium
AGGGTTATAATAAGTAAAATCGTGTAACATTTTTATTCCTCCATCTTTACACTAATCTATATGATGCAATATACTCAGCATCTGTTTCGAGTTTTGGATCATTTTGTTCAAAAACAATATTCAAATTATTTTCTTTTGCAGTCAGGTCAAAGTGGCAAAGAGCAATGCCCATATTTGGTCATTTTCTATCTCCGTTTAATTTTACTCATGTCTGCAACCCTCTAACCAACTTTCAAGACATATTCCCTCAATGCTAATAATTCTTACATTGTTCCATCTCTCTTTGAGAGATCTGCCATTAAAAATCTTTGCATTAACCAGTTCTTCCGCTGTAGAAAATTCTGTTCCATCAGGAATATCACAATATCCAACCCAATATGGTTTATCATATTGAGGTAAGTATCCCAAATAATGTTCCTCTTCCTCGGGATCGTCATTAAAATAGAAGCAGGTTTCATCTATCATTATTCCTGCAGAAAGCTGCTTGTAAAAAAATCATAATCTAATATCTCATTCATATAACTTTCTCCTAATTATTGTCTATTTATTATACAGTTTTAAACTCAATAGAACTATATGAGTTCCAATATTTTCTCTTTTATCTTATTCGCAGTTTTGATAAATTCTTCATCGCTTTTTCCCGTGGGATCGTCAAGACCCCAATCATAACGCTCTTTGCATGGTATATTGGGGCAATGAACATTGCATCCCATTGTAATAACAATATCAGGGGCAGGAATATCTGAAATCAGCTTTGAATACTGATTCTTAATATCAATACCGAAATACTCTTTCATAATACGCACGGCATCTTGATTTATCTCAGGCTTTGTTTCTGTTCCTGCAGAATAGCAGTCATATTTTTCCGAAAGGTACACTTTTCCAAATGCTTCCGCTATTTGACTTCGGCAGGAATTATGCACGCAAATAAATGCAATTTTAGTTTTAGCCATGGAAAGGACACCTTTCTTCAATACATTGATTATTAAGTTTAGAGCGTGAACACTTGATTTCGTCAAGTTCCATTTCGACGTTAAGCTTTTCCTTTGTAAATCCGACCGCCTCACGAATTGCTATGTAAGAATCTCTTTTACAGCAACGAGGACCGCCGTTTTTACCGATCGCAGTAAGTGCTTGTCCTGTCATTTGATTGGAAAGCCCCCAAGCTTTGCTTGCAAGCGGTGTTGACCTTGTTATAATCGACATATACATTCCTGTGCTGATACCTGCACCGCATGCACCCCAAAATCCGCATGCTCCGCCCGGAACTTGCTTTCCCCTTGCGTACATTTCAGAAAGTGCAGTCGGCAAATCAATATCACCGCCTGCGTTTTTATACGCGGTAAGAAGTGATACTCCTACCATAACATGATGCTCGGGACCGTGCATGTGGCAAAAGTCCATTGACATCATTTTTTCTAAAATGCGGGTGGGATTTTTAGACTTTTCATTTAACGCTAACGCTATAATTTCATCCATTCCGCTTGTGTGACACTCACAGCAAACATAATGCCCGTTTACGCATCTTGTTTTACTGTTTTCTTTCTTGTGGCAAATTACACATTCCATCATTGTGTCTGCTTCTAAATATTCAAGCGGTGCTTTGCAAATTAAACATTCTTCATTCATTTTTATATCACCATATTATATTATCGTTTAGGCTGATAAAGCCCTACTGTTTCTCTGTTTCTATATTCGTGCTTTTCGTAATAGCCGATTAAAGTGTCATCATCATCACGAAGAGCAACCATATACACATCCTTGTTTTCATCGTCATTGCGATAGGTGTATATGATGTTGTTGCCCTTGCTTTCTTTGAACCAGGCAACCACTTTGTTAATCTGCTCATTGGCTTTTGGCGGATGGCAATCTTTAATGCTCCTGCCCGTCAAATCCTTATGATATCGCTTTATGGCTGATGGATTCATATATACAATGATATCATCCATATCACAAATAACCACAGGGGCTGTGTCTTGGTCTAATACGCTTTTTAATAATTTATTTAACATGTTCTTTCTCCGTAAGAATAGAGTCTATACCCATAAAGGTTTTAAGCTTTTCAAGAGCGATTTTAACATCAATATCAGTTTCTCCTGCAAAAATATATGGCATCTCTATACTTTGAAGATAAGCAAGATAACGGCTGTCTGCTTGCTCTGTCAAAACTTCAATTATCTGTGCATCTCCATAGCCGGGATCCTCGTCAATAATTCTGTTACTTTTCCAACCGAGTTTACCCTTGGGGTCAAAGTTGACATTACTTGGATCAGCAACTGTATACTCCTGGTAGACGTATGATCAGTCTTTGGGAGAACTCAACCAAAGTCTTTTTACTTACCGTGTGCCACCGTCGTTAAAAAAACGGATTTAGCCTCATCATTACGTTTTAAACGATCGTTCTCTCCGCAAGTTTTATCCTTTGTGCTTCGTATTCCCGCAGGTGAAGAAATAAAACCGCTCCACAGGAAACGGCAACCTCCGTAGCCGTACCCATTCTTTATTGAAACTTGTACGTTGTTGTTGTATCGTATTTTTCACCTTTTTTTAAAACCGCACTTGGAAAATGAGAATATTTTAAATTGTTAGGAAAAGCCTGCGTTTCAAGGCAAACTGCGTGATGTCTGCCATATATCGCACTATCTTTACCGATAGTCCCCTCCGCCAAAGCGTTAGCTGTGTATATCTGAACACCTTTTTGGTCAGTATACATTTCCATTACAATTCCCGTTTTGTCTCCTCTCAACTTTGCCGCTAATCTATATCCGCTCCCCGAAATTGCAAAATTATGGTCAAAGCCGCCAAACATTCTAATCTGACCGAAGTCTGATGCAAACCTCTCTCCTAAATTTGCATCGGTTGAAAAATCAAAGGGCGTTCCTTTTACCGAAGATATTTCGCCGGTTGGTATACATTCATCGGTATTCGGCGTATAAAACTCGCTGTCCACCCAAAGAGTATGCCCATCAACAGTTCCGCTGCTATGGCCGTTTAAGTTAAAATAGGAATGGTTTGTCATATTGAAAACTGTGTCTTGGTCTGATTCGCCCTGATAGTGAATTTTAATGGCATTGTCTTTTGTTAAAGTGTATGTAACCTTAACTTTAACCTCACCCGGGAATCCTTCCTCCCCATCAGGACTTGTTAAGCGCAAGGTGAGTGAAGGTTCTTCTCCATCCAACATTTCTGCGTCCCAAACCTTCTTGTCAAAACCAACCTTCCCACCATGGAGATTGTTTCGTCCGTTGTTTGCAAAAAGTTTATAGTTTTTACAATTAAGATGAAATTCTGCACTTTCAATTCTGTTGGAGTTTCTGCCTATCAGAGCGCCAAGATATCCTTTATTGTTTTCGTATTCTTGTAAAGAATTTCTACCCAAAACCACATCAACATCTTTATAAATCAGCCTGGTAATAATTCCGCCAAAACTGATGATTTCTGCTTGTAAATTGTTGTTCGAAAGCGTAAAAGCATACACTTCTTCGCCTTGAAATTCTCCGTATTTCTTCTTTATAATGCTCATAGTCACACCTCATTTTTATAGCTTCCCCTGTGCATGCAGTCCAACAGCACATGATTTTTGAAACACTTGTCTTCTCTTCTGTTTTACATCTTTTTATAAAGAATGATTTCCGGGTCTGTGCAATTTGCCCCATATTCGCTTACCAGCAGAAAATCCATGCCTGCAACCAATCCATAGCATTTGATCAGTTCGCCGTCATTAAACAAACATTCAACCTGATTGCATAAGTATATCTCTCTATCATCAAGCAGTTGCACGGCCTTTCCACTCGGCACAGGATATTTAAGGTTCACAAATGCGCCGTTCATCGGATATAACTCTTGAATTTCCGGCATGCCGGGAATGTTAAGTTCGTTAAACGCCTGCATCAATTTTTCTTTAAACAAATTGTAATTGTCCTCACCGCCTATTTTTATGTATTTTGCGATAAAGCATTGTTTTCCGAAAGGACAGCTTTTGGACTCGATGCAACCCTTGCATCCGTTCTTTTTCCCATAACCGCATTTCGCGCAGTCAGCTCCGCATATGGATTGTTTCACAATGATTCCTCCTGTTATTCAGCCAAGCCGGGCGGCCGGATACCGATTGCCTTTGCCCTTCTTTTGCATTCATTTAAAATATTTGACCCGGAAGTTTTAATTTCTCTTTATAAGGAAATGCCTTGTCAAATTCCTCAGCTTTTGCTTCGTCAACAAAATACCCTTTAGGCGGTGTATACTCTCCCGTATAACCATCCAAATATCCGGGAATTAATTCCTTACATAAAAAGAAGGATGCATCTTCGCCCTCCGCTAAATCATGATAACGAATACCAAATGTACTTGCATAGGTAAATCCACTTTTCCCATAAAAATCGATGTTACCTTCAAAACAAACAGCACCGCAGCCAAGTGCCTTTGCACTCGCTAATGATTCATCCAGTAATATCTTTCCATAACCCTTTCTTTGCAGTGCAGGTGTTATGCAAATTGGTCCCATTGCCATAATTGGAACATCTCTGCCATCATCAGCCTTGATCGTTGCTCTCATAAACATATTCTGACCAATCAGTTTTCCATCCTTCTCCATAACGAAATCCAGCTCCGGCACAAATGCCGGATCGTCTCGAAGTTGATGGAGGACAAAATGCTCAAGGCATCCCGGGCGATACACATTCCAAAAGCTTTCTCTTACTAAATTTTCTACTTCTCGGTATTCTTCTTTTTTCTCTAACCGAATGATAATGTTGTTTTTTGTCATTTTTTAAACTCCCTAATTTTTTGAAAATTTGATAAATATAGCATATTTAATAATGATATTTCTTTCTCTTGCTGATCAAGAAGAAAAGAGAAACAAACACGCCCAGAACTTCACTTCCCGCAAGAGAGTACCATACGCCATCCAGTTCCCATATCATCGGCAAGAGAATAATGCAGAGAACCGGAAGCACCAGCGCACGCATGAAAGAGATTGATGCCGATACTGCGCCGTCATTTAATGCGGTAAAAAATGCCGATGTATATATGTTAAACCACATAAACAGGAATGGAATACAACAAATGGTAAACGCATGCACTGTCAAATCAAACAGTGCCGCATCATACCCCACAAAAACAGAAGCAATCGGACGGACGAAGAGCACAGCAAGTGCTGTCAGAACAATGCCGGATGCACCAAGCAGAACCAGGCTTCGTTGCAACACATTTCTCATTTCCTTTTGATTCTGCGCCCCATAATGGTAACCCATAATCGGAGCGCTTCCCTGCGAATATCCGACAAACACACCAAGAAAAATAAACGCCGCATACATAACAACGCCGTAAGCTGCAACACCATCTTCCCCTGCGTATCGCATAAGTTGAAGATTGTAGAGTATGCCTGTCACCGCTCCGGAAATACTGGATAGCATTTCGGAAGATCCATTTGCACAAGCAAGTAGCATTGGTTTTATTTCTATTTTTGCTTTTGTAAAACGTAACGCCGAAGTGTTCCTCTTGCTGATAAACCAGACAAACGGCAAAACACCGGCAATGCATTGACTAAGGCCTGTTGCCAAAGCCGCTCCGACAACTCCCAGTTTGAACACAGCCATAAACATGAAGTCTAATACCGTGTTGGAAATGCCGGCTACGATGACCACCTTCAATGCAAATTTAGGTTTTTCCGCAACGACCAAATAACTCTGGAAGGTGTACTGTGCCTGCAGTGCCGTATTGAAAATCAGGCAGATTGTACCGTAAGTTACAACATCGCCTATCATATTGTCTGTCGCTCCGAACAGATATGCAACAGGCCGAAGCAGGGCAATGCCGGCAATCGTAAAGACCACACTTGTTCCAAGCATCAGATACATCATCATTGTGAAATATCTTCTTGCCCTTGGAATATCCGCTTCGCCCAACGTTTTTGCAACCAATGCACTGCCGCCGACGCCCAGCATTGCACCTACTCCGCCGAGAATTTGCAGATACGGAATGATCAAATTGACAGATGCAAATGCAGTCTTTCCAACGAAGTTTGAAATGAAAAAACCATCCACCATACCATAGACGGATGTAAAAATCATCATCAAAACGGATGGCAGGGTAAACCGAAATAAACGGTTATAATCGAAATGGTCAGATAATTGTATCGTCATGTTGATTTCACCTGGTTTGAGCACCTTTCGCAAAGAACGAAAGATTACTCAATCGTAAGAATATCCAAAAAGCCCGTAATATCAAATACCTCCATAATACTGTCATGCACACCGGTAAGCTTAGTAAGTGTTACAATTCCGTTTTCCATTTTCTTTTCAATCATCATAATACATATCTTCTTTAAAAATATCTATTTTTCATGTTTTCCCTACTGTAAAGGCATTTGCAATACTTCTTTTTTCGCAAAAACGAGGACAATTGCAATAGCAAAAGTCCTCATTTTTTCTTTTTAAAGCTGTTATTCTACCACAGCCTCTTTAGTAAAGATTTTAATATTTACTTCTATGTGCGTAATTATATTTCATTTGCGGCAGGTAAAGCATAAAAAACGCAATAACGGACGCAACAAGTGTTAAAGCAAAAATGGCAATATGCGTATAGAACATCCATGTATTTGCAAGCTTGAAAAGCGGCGAAATAAAGTATCCAACCAAGGAACCTACCGACCAAACAAAGGGCAGGAAAATACAAAATGACTTTTTATAGCAACCCAGCAGAAAACCAAAACAAATCAGCGCACCTATATAAGCAAACAGTGGCATATACACTGAACTGGTAATATTATATTTTACGCCTAATTCTTTCGTGAATCTGCTCGGCAATACCTTACCTGTTAAATCAGCATGTTTGTAAGTTTCCCAAAGATATTGTGATAAAGTCACCTCTACAGTTTCCTTGCTGCCATTCTCCGCCACCTTCTCATACGTCAGGAAGGGCATAGTCGTTGCAACTATGTATGCGGCTGTTAAAACAATCAAAATAATAGCAAAAGTCTTGAAAAGTTTTTTCTTCGTATTTTGTTCCATGTGATTCTGTCCCTTCTTGTTTTTTATATATTATACTATAATTCCAAAATTTTGTCAAGACTCTTACCTAAATATAGTCAAAAAATGGCGAGGTTACCAAATCAATTTTAGTAACCTCGCAATATAAATCTTTACTCTTTGAAGGAGTTGTAGGTATCCATGTCAGATCCATCTTTATGACATT
>JAQXGO010000003.1 GCA_029006755.1 Clostridia bacterium
CTGATTGTGGAGGCCAACAGCGTAATTGAGGGTGAATACAGCGGCGACGAAGGCTGGGATATTGTCAATAAAATCATCGAAGCCATTTGCGATACCCTGATTGATAAGTATGATGATTTGCCCGAAGCCTTAGAACCCTACGAAAATCCGTGCGCCACAGAAGAAACCTATGTGCGCTATTTTGAACGCTTTACACGTACTTTAAAAAGGTGTATGGATAAAGAAGAGATTCCGAAAACCCACCTCGTTGTGAAAATGGACGAGTTCGGACGCTTTTTTGAAAAGCGAGACACCTCTATTTTCATGCAGCTTTGGAAAAGCGTAATGGAAATGGAAGCTTTTGATGCCATTTTGGCCGGGCATGACGTAATTACTCAGATGATCCGTAAGTACGTAAACCCCTTTGGTACCATCAATCTTTTTCAGATTAGCTATATAAACCGCGCGGCGGCTGTCAGCCTGATTACCCAGCCTACCTATCGAGAGGATAAGGGTAGCTCAAGCTTTACAGATGAGGCTGTGGACTACATCTGGAAGCAAAGCGGCGGTAACGTATTCTATATTCACGTTATATGCGGCTACGCAGTAAAGTTTATGAATAACTATCATATTAACATTTTAAATACAAAATATGTTCAGCAAGCGATTGCAGAACAACTGGACCACATTGATGTCTGTGCACTGGAAGAATTGGGCCATGCCCTTTATAAATCCGGTGAGTGTGGCGAGGATCGGGTCACCGATACCGAAGCGAAAATTGTTCTGCACGCCATTACTGTATGCCAAAATACGCATGACTGCAGCACGGCCGAAGCGCTTATGGCCTACGTTGCAGATGCATACAACTTGTATATTCCAAATAACGAACGGGTGATGAGCATTCTTGAGAGCTTGTTCTCAAGAGGCGTTATTGAAAAGGATGACAAGGGAAACTACATGATTCGCGTAAATTTCTATCCATCCTATTTAGACAAGCATATTATTGCATCCTTGGAAAAAATACAATAGGAGGCCTTTACAAATGTTTAAAATTGGTAAACCAGTCACCGGGAAAGATTTTATTGGCCGAGCCGAGGAAATTCTCAAACTAAAAAATGCAATTTTAGAAAAACGAAATATCAGCGTATGCGGTCTCTCCCGCATAGGAAAAAGCTCTGTTGTGAAAGAAACGATTCGCCAACTAAGCATGACGGATACCGAAAAAATTGTGTTTATTCATAAGGCACTTACCGGAAACCGAGAAGAAGGTTTGTCGCTTTTTGGCGAGATTTTAGAAAGGCTGGAGGAAGAGGCTGAAGATGCAGGCATTTTAGAGGACGAAGGCTTTCAAAAACACCTGAAGCGTGCGCAGCGCAAGCATGAAGCCGGACGAACAGATTACTTGCCTTATAAAAACCTCTGCAACACGTTTTGTTCTCTTATGGATTGTGATATTTGGTTGGTCATTGATGAAATGGACTACGCGCAGACCGGTCTGCGGGACACGATTCAAAATCTGCGTGAACTCATCAATGAATCCGACCGTGTATATGTATTGAATATTTCCCGGCACAGCTTAGAGACAATATTCCCCAAAGACGCGTATGGCTCAAGCTATCCGGGCATTATTCCGGAACGGATTTACATTACCGCCTATTCCGATAGCGATGTGGCGCTTTTCAAGGCGCGCATGGATTCCGTTTCCGTATCCGATGCTACCTGGGAACGGCTTTTGCAGTATACCGGCAATGTTCCATTTTTCCTGGCCTTGTTTGCAAACCGCCTGATTGCGTGCGGCGGCGAAATCCCGGACTTTACCGCGGAAGATTGCTTTATGGTGTACACCAAAACCCTGCGATATTGGGAACAAGCCATTTGCAGCATTGGCCTTATGGAAGCAACTCTGGCGTTTCTAAACGGAGAAACGAACCTGCAGGATATGTCCTCCCTGCGTGCCTACGGACTTGTGACGGATCAACAAACATTTATCATTCCTTATTTCGGAGAGCTTTTAGCCACGAGTAAGCATGATGATGTGTTAGCTCCCCTGATTGAAGAATACACCGAACTTTTGCCAACCATAGAGGAACTGGAGAGCATTTGCAAAAAGGAAGTCCTAAAAGTCTTTGATGCCAGCAGCTCCCTTGCGCATAAACTGGCAGAAATGACACGCGAGCTTCGTGCGATGCACATTAAAATTACTTGTATGGCGGATTTGGCACAGCTCAAAACCTTTGTGCAGCTGGACGCCACTGTGGAAGAACAGAACTATTTTAAACAGAAAATCAGCGAATTTAAACGAGAGATAAATAATCTGTACTAAAAGAGGAGAATCCATATGTCTGCAAATGAGGAACAAACCGCCGGCAAACGGCAAAAATGGATGGAAAAATGTCTGCTCACCATTGATGAGAATTATTTTTCTTTCCTTTGTGGCATTATTTCTGCGATGGTCTTAGAGGAATTTATGAACCTTTTTAATATGGTTGTTGCAGAAAATGTAAGCGCCTTTATTCTAAAGGCACTTACTGCCGCTGCCTTTACCTATTTATGCTATGCATCCCTTCAATTTTTAACCTTTATTCTGCCGATTAAAAAGAAGCTGGATGCTATACCGCGTGTGACCCGGGAGGATTTTTTGAAAACCAGTATTCATATGGATAATAAAGAGATTAACAGGATTATGAATCGCTTGCTGATCTCCGGTATTCTTTCTGGTTTTCTGGTAATTTTTCAGTTTGTTTGCAATAACTGCAATGTTTAAGTGATTCAGTTTAGAGAGGAGTTTTTTTATGTCGTACAAAGAGGATTATAAACATCTGTATCCCGTTGAGGAAATTCATGACATCAAGGATATGCTGGAAAAAAGCCTTGTGCTTTTTCGGGACAGAACTGCATTCCTGGTCAAACAAAATGGTGCATACGCACCCATTACCTACGCAGAATACGGAGAGGATGTACACGCCTTAGGCACAGCCCTTTTAAACCGAGGACTCAAAGGAAAAAGAATCGCCATTATCGGTGAAAATCGTTACGAATGGGCGCTTTCTTATATGGCTGTCGTGTGCGGTGTAGGCATTGTTGTTCCTTTGGATAAGGAATTGCCGCGCGAGGAGCTTTTGTCGCTGATTGAAATTGCGCAGCTGGATGCTATCATTTATTCCCCAAAGAATGCAGCTTCCATAGAAGATGCACCTATTCCGTATAAAGTGAACATGGAAACCGATCTTCCCGCTTTGATCGCAGACGGGAAAGCCGCCATGGCTGCGGGCAATACTGCCTATTTAACTGCAGAAATTGACCCGGAGGAAATGCAGATTCTGCTCTTTACCTCCGGTACAACCGCCGATGCCAAAGCTGTTATGCTCAGCCATAAGAATATCGCAAAAAACCTGATGGGTATGTGTTCCATGACGAGAACGACAAAGGAAGATGTTTTCCTTTCCGTTCTGCCTATGCACCATACCTACGAATGTACCTGCGGTTTTTTGTGTGAAATCTATCGTGGCAGTTCCATTGCCTATTGCGAAGGCCTGCGTTATATCACCCAAAACATGGCCGAGTGTAAGGCCACAGTGATGTTGGCTGTGCCCCTGCTTTTGGAGAGCATGTACCAGAGGATTTGGAAGCAAGCCGAAAAAACCGGCCGCGCAAAAAAACTGCGGATGGGGATTCGTTTAAGCCGCGCGCTTTTAAAGCTTGGCATTGATAAAAGAAGACAAATTTTTAAGGATATCCATAATACTCTCGGTGGTCACCTCCGTCTTTTAATCTCCGGAGCTGCTGCCATTGACCCTAAGGTTTGCGCCGGTCTTCGGGATTTTGGCATTCAAGTGATTCAAGGCTACGGCCTGACAGAGAGCGCGCCGATTGCCGCATTAAATCGTGACTGCAATTATAAGGATGATGCTGCAGGATTGCCGCTGCCGGGTGTAAACATTCGCATTCACGAGCCGGACGAGAATGGTATTGGCGAAATTCTGATTCAGGGTGACAATGTCATGCTGGGGTATTACAACAATCCCGAAGCTACCGCTCGTGTATTGCGTGACGGATGGTTCTATTCAGGTGACTTAGGGTATATCGATGCAGAAGGCTTTGTACATATAACAGGCCGCCAGAAAAATGTGATTGTCACGAAAAACGGAAAGAATATTTTCCCGGAGGAAATCGAAACCTATTTAAATCGTGCCCCAATTGTTGCAGAATCCATGGTGTATGGTGTCGACCTGCCTGATGGCGACGTTGCAGTCACCGCGCAGGTTTTGCCTGACTTCTCCGAGGCAGATATTCTGCTTGGAAAGGGGTATACAGAAGAAGCCCTGCAAAAGGCTGTGGAAGATGCTGTTTTGGAAGTAAATCATAGTCTGCAGGGGTACAAACGTATCGCAAAGGTCATTGTTCGTAAAGAAGACTTTACCAAAACCACGACAAAGAAAATTAAACGGCATGTAGAAATTGCAAAAAGCCATCAATAACTGCGCCCCAAAAGGAGCCATAGCAAAAATCATTTTGCTATGGCTCCTTTTGGGACTGGAGAAAAATTTTTCCTCGGGTTGGTCTTATCGGCCACATAGTTTGTAAAGCTTTCTACAATAACATATTTATATTTGGTGGAAATATTTACGTACTCTCAGTGAGATAGAGAAAAAGACAGTCCTCTTGAAAGGCATTGTCTTTTTCATGACATCGGTAGGTTTTGGGATTATAAAATCTCTTTAATTTCCTGCACCATATTCCAAGTTTTCCCACCGCTTATTTGGTCGGGACCACCATATTTTGCGGTGGAGAAAAGATACTTACGGTCGCCGTCCCAAAAAATGAGAGGACGCTCTCTTCTCTGCAAAATGAGGCGGCTGCCGTCATTGTACTGAATTTCAAAATCAAACGCCTGGCAGATGCTGTCCTCATCCCAGTTTATGCCGTCCTCGGAATAAAATCGAACTCCTCCTTTTTTAAGACCGGTATATGCACCCACACAGTCTTCCGCAATCATAACATATCTGTCTTTTTCTTTATAAACATACATATCTTCTATAGCAGCTTTGGGGAAAAGATTGTAGTTCACCACTTCGAACGGACCTTCATAAGAAGATGCCCTCGCCACGGACACGCGGCAGTCACCGTCCCGGAAATACAGGAGAAAGCTGCCGTCATCATCCCGAAGTACTGCCGGATTATTGGCGTTGGGCGGCAGTACAATCGCTTCCTCTGAACGCGTCCATCCATCCGTGAGATTTTTTGACCATGCATAGCCAATGCATCGGGTTTCTATGCCGCCGTCAGGCGAACCGATATAATATAAAACATATGTATCGTCTACCTTAAAGATAAAAGGATTGTGTGCCATGGCGCTGTCCCACTTGTTGCCGTCGCGCTTTGTAATCAGTACCTTCTCAAACTGAAAGGGCTTTGATAAATCATCCGTTTTTGCGAGTACGATTTCGGAATCTGTCAGATACCCATTGGGGAATCCTGTCTCCTCCGGCCATCTTGCCGCAAATAAATAATATGTCCCATTTTCCTTGATAACAGAACCGCACCAGACGTGATATCCGTCCATGTTGAACCCGGAGTTTTTCGCTACCGGTAACAGTTCTAAACATTTTTTCATAAAAAAACACTCCTTTGATACTTCCTTATATCACCTTTTCACACAAGAATATAGGACATTTCGAAGCCTTGGCTGATAATAGGCTTCATGCGGATTTAACATATGATGTGTATAAAACATCGAAAGCTTCAAATCGGGGTCTGCCAAAAGTGTAGCGCCTGCAGCACCGCCCCAGCCAAATTCGCCAAGGCTGCCGGGAGAGCCGCTTTTCGCTCTATCTATCATTGTTTTTACACCAAGACCGTAGCTGTATCCCTTATGCTGCGGCCAACGAAGCCGAAAATCTTCAAATAGCTTTCCTTCCAGCTGATTGGTACGCAGAAGCTCTATTGTCCCTGCCGAAAGGATCCGTTCTCCATTTCTTCCCACGCCGCCGTTTGCAAGGGCAGATGCAAATTTGGAAAGATCGGAAACCGAAGCGGTTATTCCGGCAGAGCCGCTGTCATATTCAATGCCGAACGCAGGGGTTCCTTTTTCTTCTTTTACAAGCCTTCCGGTCTTTGTATTGTCAGACGAAGCCTGCAAATTGACTATGTCCCTCTCGCCGGTATTATCATACCGATACAGCTCTGCCACCCGGTCTATAACCGCTTCATTGTGGTAATAAGATTCGTTCATTTCAAGCGGCGTAAAAATATTTTCTTTCACATACTCTCGAAATCTTTTTCCAGATACAACCTCTACAACTGCCGCCAGTACATCATGACTATACCCATATTCCCATTTTTCTCCCGGCACAAAAGACAGCTCGTTTTCTGCCATGCACTCTGCCACTGTCAGCGTGTTCATTTTACCGTCCGTAAGTTTTCTTGCCTTCTCGAAAGAGGGAGCTTTTTTATCATACTGTATGCCGGAGGTCATGGTAAAAAGATGGCGTAATGTGATCGTCTTTTGCACTTCTTCGGCATTTCCGTTTGCATCTTTTATGTACATATGCTTGTATGCAGGGATAAAATCATACAGCGGATCATCCAGAAGGAAATATCCTCTCTCGTAAAGCTGCAGAGCTGCCGTCACAGTAACAGGCTTGGAACAGGAATAAATATTAAAAAGAATGTCTTTAGGCATTTTTTTCTTCTCTTCCACATTTTCATAGCCAGACTGATAAGAGAATACCTCTTTATTCTCCACGCACACGCTGATGCTGTTCCCCGGAATTCTCCAAGCTGTGAGCCTGTCCAAAAATGTCTTCATTAATGAAAAATCCATAGTACCTCCATGCCATCACTGTTTTAATTCTTTAATCAGTGGTTATTTCTCGTTGATTTTGGTATCATTATTACCAAATTTCCCAATTTTCGAAGCTTAGAATTTTGTCTGCCGAACTTTTTAGTACGATTTTAGTACGCTTACTCTGTTACTTCGTCAGAATAGAATCTCTTATCGAAAAATGTTTTCGGAACTCTGCCTGCTACGGTGATATAACCTTTACTTCTGAGTTCCTCATTTAACTTATGTATAATACGATATGCCGTAGTCTTTGACACAGATAACATACTGGCAATATCTTCTGACATATAGAACATCTTCTTCATATCAGTTCTCCTATTATATCAAGATACTCTCATTTTGTCAATGGGTTTACTTACCTGTGCTACCGAAACCTTGTAGGTTTACCATTGTTTCTATAAGCACGCCCTTTTCCCGCCAAAAGACTCGGCGCCCAAGGGTTTCATGCCATTTCTAAAAACTGCCCCCCGAATAAGCATTCCTAAAGTCTGTCTATTCGGGGGCAATACGCGAATTGTTGTTATCCGCAAGTTCCATATGGGGTATCATTCTATCTTTCAGGAGTGACACTTGTAACTTTAGTGGGAGTTTGAACTTTTCTTACAAGCGGCTTTCCGGATGCAAGCTCCCAAAGATAGGCTTTTACCGTGTCGGTAATGCCATTCTCTTCTGTCAGCCCCAAAGTACCTAAATCAATACTTTCTGTAGAATATGACGATTCAGATTGTGGCCATCCGTGTTTTTAATTTTACCGTTTTACAGCATGACCTTGACGGAATAGGTGAACTTCGGGGCCGTTACCCCCTAGGAGTAAAAATTATTCATTCTTCCAAGTATAACAGCGATCCATAATAACAGCAGCCTCTGCACGGGTTGTATTGCCAAGAGGGTTAATCGTGCCATCTGCATTTCCTTTAATGATGCCTGCCTGTACCATTGCAGCAATGTCAGCCACAGCGTAATCGGCAATGAGCCCAGCATCCGTAAAGCCTTCCACGGATGCACCGTCTGCAAGTTCTTTTACAAGACGCATCCCACGGGCACAAATGACCATCAAATCCTGACGGGAAATTTCCGCATCGGGATTATAATTTACACCGTCTGTACCCTTCAAAATTCCAAGAGCTTTGCCGACGGCAATTTCTTTTGCAAACTCGTTATCTGTGGAAACATCGGCAAAAAGCTCTGTGCTGTCAGATGTAAGCCCAAGTGCACGAATTAAAAAGCCTGCAAATTCTGCACGTGTAATCTTTTCAGAAGGTGCATAGGAGAAATCGTTTCTGCCTGTTATGATATCGAGACTGTCCATTCTTCCGATCTGCTGTCTTGCCCACGGATAAGCGCCGAGATCTTCAAATCCGGTAGCACCAAGAGTGGAGAAATCTGTCGCTTCTACAGGGGTAATCTTGTAAAGAAGTGCTTCCACATCGGAAAGGGTAATATCCAGTGAACCGGAGCCGGTAACAGTTTCTAAAGGATCGCGGCCGGCAATCATCGTAGCGGTATAGTCTGCAATCCGGATATCCCCTGCAAAGCTTGTCAGCGGAATAGAAACCTCCTGCGTGCCTTCCTTTTTCATACCGAGAACAATCATGTAAATATCCTGCCCGTCGCTCCAGGAAGAATACCAGTAGTCATCACCGCGGTATTCGTTGAATTCCGGCGTTTTATTTAAAACAAAGTGATCAAAGGCAATCTCTTTTTCCACATTGCCAAAGATAGTAAGCGAATCCCAAAGTGCACCGCCATCCCTTGCATTCCAAATGGGCACTGCGTATTTCCCGGTTTCCTGATCTATATCCGAGTCAGAGATGGAATAATATCCAACGGCTTTCGCACCAGCAATCAGTGCCTGCCAGTTATTATTTCTGCCGTCATTCGGCATAGGATAACCGGGACTTGAACCGCCTGTTGAATAATAAGCTTCGAGAAGTGAATAGACTGGTTTTTCATATTTTAATGCCTGGCGAGCCTTTTCGCTTCCCTGGGAAGCACGCTTTACATATGCCTTGGAATAGGGGTCTGTCAAAAGCAGGTCCACATATTTTCCGGCCTTTTCATAGAAGTTTGCAGAAGCCTCCATAACCGCAACAGGGTGCTTCTTATCCAGAGAATGTATCAGACGGAAACTATCTTCCAACTCCGCCGGAGCATCGGGACGATGCAAAAACACCTCATCCATTACGATGTAGCCTAAAGTCGCAGGATGGTCCTTTGCAGCATTGACAACCATAATGGTATTCTCAATATTATCGTCATGCCCTGCACACTTCATACCCGGATACAAGGTGACGAGTGCCATAATCCCATACTTTTCGCAAAGATCAAGGTCCGCCTTCACAGCTTCGGGAGTACTCTTCGAAACAAACTGAATGGTATTGACGCCTGCCGCCGCCAGCTTCTGGAAGGTTTCTTCCTTATGGCTTGCATGGTAAGCAAAAACGGGACATATCGGCGTTTTTCCTTCCTTCATAAATATCCCGTCCTTACCCATATATTCCGGGCGGTCATACATATATACGTTCTGCGTGGCAATGGAATGAACACTGCCGTCAGCATTATAAAGTGATGCTTTCGCGCGGTACGCCTTATCCTTCTCTGCCAGAAGCGTGAGCGGGAAATCCACGGTTGTTACGCCGTTTTCACTGATATGCCCCTTGCTTTCCCAGATGGTTTCCGTACCATCCATAATGGCATAATCCACCTTTGCCGAAGCGAGTTCGGGATAATATGCCGTATTTACAGAGGTAGAAAGCGTGCCATTATCCCAATCGGAATAATAAAACACCCAACCGCCATCCAATTCAAAAGCAGGGGGTGGCGTAGTCATATAAATTTCAACATCGTCAAAGCAAACTTCCACTTCTTCTTTGGGATTTTTCTGCATGATTCGCACAAGTGTTTTAGCTTCCGCAACATTTGCGCCGGGATAAACCTTCATGGAAGCGCGCTTCCAATTGCCGCTGTAATCTTCTTTCTCATCTTTGGCGTATTTTTCACCAACGGTGGTGATGCCGGGAAGGTCCTTTTCATGCGGATAATATTCCAGCTTTACACGAGGACTAACTTGCGTCCCCTTTATAATCTTATACCAGAAGCTGACCTGGTACTCTGCGCCGCCCACCATGGGGACACTCTGCGACAGGAACGGGTGCTTCGCACCGTCTGTTTCACCGTTCAAAGTAAATTTCACGCAATCGCTTCCATCATGTGAGCCCCCTTCCACAAGGGTAAAATAATTGGAAAAATTGCTTCGCAGTCCCCACTCTTCTACTTTTTCACCGTCATTTGCTTCAAAATCACCGTTTTTAACGAGATTCCCCTGCCCAGGGTACGGCTTATCGTAATCGTACAGTCCTCGCATCTCCATGGTGTTGGTTGCTTCGTCCAGTTCTGCTTCCGCGGAAAGCTGTGCGCGGAAAGCGTGTGCCAATGCATCCTTCTCTTCCACTTCGCCTACAAGCTTTATGTCATCCCAGTGCACTTCGCCGCCCCCTACAAGGCGTAACAAAATCCTTATTCTTGCCGTCTCCTCAGGTAATTTCGCTTCAAAGGAGACCGTTGTCCATTCCTTGCCATCCAGTGTAATGGCCTTATTAAAATTCTTTATGGTTTCATGACTGGTTTCTGTCTTTTTATCCGCATAGAAATAAACCAGAACCGAACCGATTTTGTCAGACATCTGCCGTACTTTCGCGCTGAAGGTATAGGTGTTTCCGGGAAGAACGTCCTTAAGAGCTGTGTACAAATAAGTATTTTCGGTTTCGCCGTAAAATCTTGCATAATTCTCCCCGGAGGGTGCATCCTCCGCTTTTACCGTCATGTACGTTTCACCTACAGTGCCGCCCGAAAGGCTCCAGCCCTGAGGTACGCCCTGGCTGTTCACCACCTCAAAATCACCGTTTTTAAGAACATTGAACTTGCCGTCTCCCTCGTGGGTAATCCGAACGGTAGTGTCGGCCGAAGGTGCCGCCTGTTCATAGGTGACCGCTTCTCCCCCATCTGCGGCCTGCACCGATGTGGGCAGGAGCATTGCGATCACAAGAAATGTTGCTAATAATTTTTTCAATTTGTTCCCTTCTTTCTTTTTTTATAGATTGGTACGCATCACACCGCCTACCAAAGAGGACGAAGTGTATGCTCATCCCATCCCATACATTTGATTCGACGGGTTTGCGTTCCGCCATGCACTATAAATACAGCTTCTAGAATACGGCTGCCGTCCGCATATTCTTTTATCTGTCCCGTCTGTTTTTGCAGCTCTACAAGCTCCGGAATATTGCCCAAAACTTCGTATACCGCCGCCGTCACCGCATAAGATTCCCCGTCCGGCACAATACAGTGATACGTTACCGTCACGGTTTCACCTGCTGGAATACCATCAACCACCTTACCGCTTTCATCTGTCAGTGTAACAGTAGCGGACAGCGGTTTAATTTTGTAGAGAAGCACCTCTGTGCCGGTAACACTTACCGTCATTTCCCCTGCGCCGTAGAGATTCTCTGTTTCTCTGCCTGCAATGCATTCGGCCTCAAATACACCTGTTACCGGAATTCTTATCTGCTGAGTACCGCTCTTTTTCAGTCCTAGCACTATGGCGTATCGCTCGTTCTCTGTCTGCCATACCGAGTACTGGTAGGTATCGGTTTTTTCCTCTGCATAAGAGGTGTATTTCTGAAATACAAAGCGGTCAAAGGCGATTTCCTTTTCCTTTTCCGCAAATTCGACCATCCCGTTCCAAAGCGCACCGCCGTCCCGTGCATTCCAGATAGGAACACTCATTTTCCCGGTCTCCGGGTCTGCGTCAGAATCACTGATGGAATAATAGCCCACTGCCGATGCGCCCGACATGAGTGCCTGCCAGTTATTGTTTCGGGCGTCATTACAGGTCGGATATGCCGCGCCCGTATAATACGCCCAAAGAAGAGCATATACAGGCTTCTCCCCTTTTGTAACTTCCACAGCCTTTGCCGTAGCAGTAGATGCATTTTGTTTATCTGCCGCACTGTACGGGTCAATGCACAACACATCCACGTACTTCGATGCTTTCTCATAATAATTTTTAGAGGCCTCCATCGTTGTAACTGGGTGTTTTTTATCGATACTATGAATGAGGCGGTAGGAATTTTCCAAAAGCCTCTCCGGGTTTTCAATGGAGGTAAACACCTCGTCCATAACGCCGTAACCGAACAGTGCCGGGTGGTCCTTTACTGCCTCAACAATCCGGATTGTCTTTTCGATATTCTTATCGTCTCCTGCCGGACGCATATCATGATATAACGCGACAAGTCCCATAACTCCTGCATCCTCTGCCGCATCCAGTGCTTCCGTTGCGGCCTCCGCTGTACTAAAGTACCCCATCTGCACAATGTTAATGCCGGCCTCGGCCACTTTTGCATAATGGTCACGTTTTACATGATACGCATATACGGGATAGACGGGTGCTATACCGTTTTGGTAGAAAATGCCGTCCTGCCCAAGATATTCCGGGCGGTCATAAAGGTACACGTTCTGTGTGTAGATTGCTTTTACCGTCTCGTTGTCCAAATCATATATTGTTGCCCTCGCCCGGTACGGCTTTTCTTTTTCTGCAAGCACTGTCAGCGGAAAAGTTACCTCTGTTTTTCCGTCCACGCTTATATGGTCTGGGCTCTCCCATTTTACTTCCGTGCCGTCCAAGATGGCGTAATCCACCTTTGCGGATTGATATGCTGGAAAGGTGGGATGAATTTCCGTACTAAGCGTTCCCTCCTTCATATCGCTATAGTAGAAGATCCATCCGGCATTCAGATGCGCAAAAGATGGTGGATAGGTCATAAAAATCTTCACATCATCTATATACGCTTCTTCATTATCCGTAGACAGCTTCTGCATCATACGAGGCAGAACGTTCGCATAAGCGGCGTTTGTAGGTGGGTACACCTTTGCCGTTACGTTTTGCCATTGACCATCGCGCACTGTTTCTTCGGGCTTTACGTACTTTTCCCCCGCAGAACCCACACCGGGCAGATTTAATGCCGCCGCGTATTCCAGCTTTACTCTGGGATCTGCTTCCCCCATCGTGACTTTATATCGAAAAGAAACCTGATATTCTGCACCGCCCACAATGGGGACACGCTGGGAACAGAAAGGATGTACAGCTCCCACCGCAGCACCGTCCACCGAAAAACGGATGCATTTTCCGCCACTTCCGTCATCTGTCACAGCTGTATACGCCGGATACGACATGCCCCAATTGCCGGAAAGCGACTCTTCAAAACTACTGTTTATGAGCAGATTTTCTTCGCCCTCACAAGGCGCATTATCCTCATAAAGGCCGTTGGGTGAACCGGGCTGGGTGCTTTCATCCTGCGCCGCCTCATCCCATAGCTGTTCCCGGAAATCCATGGCCATGGCATATTCCTCCTTAGCCCTTCCGTTCAGCGTCACTTTGTCAAAATGAACTTCTCCATTATCCCCAATCTCTCCATCGTTGTTTTTAAGTTCATTAAGACGAATGGATATACTTACGCGCTCAGCTTCTTCGGGTACCGTTACCGTCCTTGACTGATAGACCCATTCTCCTACTTCGGTACTCTTTATATGAATAGACTGCATACCTACTTCTACATACGACGTGCCTGCTCTTTTTTGAAACCGCACTTGTAAAAGCGCCTCAGAGGTGGGTTGCATACGCCGTACATAGGCCCCAAGCGTATATGTTTCTCCCGGTACGTAGCTTTCAATTTTCTGGGAAACAATTACAGTAGAGCCATAAAGTCTTGCATACGTTTCATCCGCATATACGCCCCCTTCTGTACCTTGCGTAAAGCCTACTTCGGTGTCACCCTTTGAAAGGCTCCAATACGCCGGCACACCGCCTTCTGCTATTTCCATGTCGCCGTTTAAAACCAGGTTATACTGTCCGTTCCCCACAGGGGTTATGTATGCCTGTTCTGCAGCGGCAGGCAGCACCTGCAGAACTGCCAGAAGCAAAAGCAATGTAATCCACTTTTCAATTTTCCGCATTTTCTTACCCTCCCTACGCAACCGCAGTTGTGATTGTGTATTCTGCCTTACTGTCAGGTATCAGCTTTTTCTTCTGTTTCCTGCATGCGTACATGATCTATCCGACAAACAGCCAATGATGTGTCAGAAGCACTTTTCTTATGACTATGGCGGATGCAGATTCATCATAAAGCGCTCTTAAGTCATTCCCAGCAGATAAAACCCAGCCCAGCGCTTTTCTGTTCAGTCAACTGTTTCGTTGTCCAATGCTGATTTGAGTAGGGTGTCATGGCCGCAAAAACGCCGGACGCTAATGGCATCCTCACTGGCAATTGTTCATTCTTCCATATCATAGCTGGGTGCAGCTGCCGCCATTGTCGGCATCACCGCAAACATGGAAAGCATGAGGATAAATGCAGGAAAATTGCCATTGTTTTTGCCTTCATTTTGTTCCTCCTTTCTTTATTCAAAAATATTATTTATATAAAAGCATCTTCTTTCATACCATTTTTCTGTGGAAAACTATAGTACACTTCTCTGTCAAAAAACCTTTAATGCCACAGTATACCTTTTCTATGCATTTTGTCGCTTAATTTCATCAATTGTTTCCATGACCTTGAGTGCTTCTTCACTCTTTATGGGATATGCCTTTCCTTCCCGCACCGTTTTGTAAAGATACGTCCACGTATGGTCCAACTGATTGGTTTCCCATTCCTTTTCCTCCTCGACGAAGGGAAGCGGGTCGGAAGCTTTGAATTTTGCGCCCTCGGGCGTGTGGGGATCTGCCTTTCTTTTCGGAATCACGTACGATTCGTCCAGATACTTGATTGTATACGTCTTTCCTTTATCAATCAGCGCACCCCGTGTGCCGTACAACACGTATTCCGGTATCGGAAGTGCTGTGCCGCCGCTGATTTCAATTTCTACAATTCTGTCATTTACGCCCTCGAAAACAGCACGAACAAAATCCTCGCAATCCCCTGCTGCGGTCACCTGTCTTGTAATAGCCTGCAGCTTTTTATAGTCTCCGCCGCAAAAACGCAGTGCCTGGTCCACGATATGCGGTCCCCAGTTCAGAAGCTGACCGCCGCCATATTGGGAAAGTGTCTGCCAATCCGACCGAGGCGAATAATGCGCTACCGAACGGCGAATCAAGTACACATCTCCTAAAATACCGGACTCAATGATTTGATTCACCTGCATGAATTTCGCTTCAAACCGGCGGTTATGACGAATAAATAGCTTATTGCCGCCGAGCATCTCATTTGTTTTCATGAGGACCTTGGCTTCCTCGTAGGTCAGGCATATGGGTTTTTCCAGAAAAACAATTTTGCCTGCCTCCAGCGCCGTTTTTGCGTGACAGAAATGGTCACAAGATCGGGTGGCAATATCCACCACCTCTACGTCGGGGTTCTCCACCAAATCTTCCACGTTTTTGTAGGTTTTACAGCCGTACTTTTCCTTCATTCTTTCGCACCGGTCCGGCTCCACATCACACACTGCGGTAATGGAAAAAAGGTCCTCCTTCCCTTCCATTTCTTTCAGATGCATCCCGTAGCCGGCGCGTCCGAGACCTATTATGCCGAGTTTGATTGGTTGATTCATATTTCTTTCCTCCACTTTTGCAAAACATCAAAGCTTTCTTTTAAATCCACCAAAGGGTCCTGCTCATGGGTGTCATGTTCGATGTGCACCCAGCCGTCAAAGCCCTTTCGGACGGCATTCTTAAACACAAATTCGTTTTCGATAGGAAAATCCCCCTGTCCAAGTCCGCAAAAATGACCTCTTTCCTGCCACTTTTCTGCCTCAGGCGTGTTGCTTTTCTTCCATTCCTTCAGATGATATGCAACAATGCGATCATAGTATCTTTCTGCAATGTAGCAGACGTCACCACCTGCTACAGCCAGGTGTCCCGTATCAAAAAGGAGATACGTGTCCGGACATTCGCGCAAAATAGTTTCGACTTGCTCCTGGCTTTCCGCCATGGTTCCCAAATGATTATGTACTGCAATTTTTACGCCGAATTTTTTCGCCGCCTTCGTCATTTCACGTGTCTGTCTCAGATACGCTTCAAAGGTATATCCTTTTACCTGATTCCATACGTAAGCTGCCCCCAACGCCGCGCTCCATTTAATGGAAAGCTCCGGAGTTGCGGCATTGCAGGTTGCAAAGTCCATGTCCATTCCCTTAAGGTTTGCCGCTTTTATAATTGCATCTTCTGCACTTGTGGGGTACAATTTCTCCAGTCCATCATAGCCAATTGCACCCACCGAACGAATCCTTTCATCATAATCAAAACAACCGCCGTACCAAGCATACATACCGTAATCAGCAACACCAATTTTGATCACGCACCATCATTCCTTTCGTTCTTAAAATCTTCTGCAAATTAATTATAACAACTTATGTCTGTTCTGTATAGAAACAATTTTATACCCATTATATATGACCGGTTCTACACACGAATGGATTGCCAGGCATCCGATATGATCAAATATATTCAAAGCCATTCTTGGGCCTCTTCTCCCAGAAATTCCGCAATTTTTTCTAGTGTTTTCACCAGTATCTCCGTCGATTTCTCCGGTTTTTCCATGGATGCAAAGGGTGCTGCAATAAACGCCTTTTGATTTTCCAGCGCCTTTTCCACGTACTCTGCCCGGATTGCATCCGGATGTACGCCTTCTCTTCGGCTTCGGCGCAACATCTC
>JAQXGO010000004.1 GCA_029006755.1 Clostridia bacterium
CTCCACAGCCTTTTTCTTGCTGATTCGTTCTTCTTCACGAGCAAGCTCGGCAGAATCTGTTATATTAAGTTTATTTTCCAAAGCCATAATAAACCTCCTTAGTCCTTGACATACTCAATGATGTCAGAAAAATTGCAGTCAAGCTCCTTGCATATACGACTAAGAACCTTTAAACTGACTTCTTCATTTTTAGAAAGACGTGCAAGAGTAGAGGGGGTAAGCCCTGCAATCTCCTTAAGGTCTGTTTTTTTCATTTTTTTGTCAACCAATAAATGCCAAAGTCCGTTGTAACTGTATGCCATACTGATTCCTCCGAAACAATATAATATTCTATTATGTATTATATCATATAGTTAATCGTTTGTCAATATTTTAAGTACATTTTAATGTACTTTTATTATCTTAAAAGAGAGAAAATACCGCCAAAGCAAATTGTACTCTGGCGGTATTTTCTTAAGGAGTATTTTCAATAATAACGGGAAGTCTGACATATTGCTGATGTAAATTGTGTCACCCTCCGATATAACAGTTAAGAGAAATTCATTAAAGCTGTCACCATTGTTCGCATCAACCTTGTCAAGATTTTCTACCTCGTTAAAAAGCTTTTTATAATTCAAGAAAAGTTTTTGGACTTTACTTGACAGGTGCTTGCAGTAATATAAAAGATCTAAGTGTATAAACTAATAATCTCCTCAGCCATGGCCTGCTTCGGAATACAACGATCCATGGCATGCTTTTCAATATAGCGATGTGCATCGCTTTCTGTCATTTTCAATTCAGAAATAAGGAGCCATTTTGCGCGGTTAACAATGCGGATTTCCTGCATTTTATTCTCAAGAGAAAGCGACTTTTTTTCTAAGCCACGCAGTCTTTCGCGGGTGCTGATCATCCAATCCAAAGCTTGATTGATTATTTGCTTGGAGGTTGGTTTTGAAAGTGTGTATGCCCCATAGACGGATATTTTTTCAAATGCAGTTGTATATAGATCATTTCTTACCAGAAACAGGACAACCGAATTTTTCCCATTTGACGTATCAATGGCCAACCGGATACCATCGCTGTCCGGAAGGGGAGAATTGATGATAATAAAATCATAAGAACGGTCGGCAAGTGCTCTTTTTGCACTACTTGTGCTACATTCCTCTTGGATAGGATAGAATTTAAAATCAGGAAGTAATTCCTTTAGAGAGGTATTGAATTTTTCTGCAGCAGATACTAAAAGGACACTGTATATCCGTTCTTCTAAATTCATGTAGCTTACCCCTCCTTCGTAATAGAATTCTATCTTAGTTGCAGTAGATGTCAATAATTCTCTCTGGCAAATGTGCCTTTACAAATTCACTATTCTTTGCCATTTTTTTTGCCTCATCGAGATTATTAGGGAGTTCTTTATATTTTTCTGCATCTATTGTGCTGGCTTTAAAAAAGTTAATTTCAGCGGCAGGCGGCATAGAAAGATCTTTTTTAATACCATGAAGCCCGGCCTGAATAAGAAGTGCATATGCAAGATAGGGATTTGCGCCTGGGTCGGGAGATCGAAGCTCTGCACGTCTGTATTCACCGCTCGCGGCAGGGATTCGAATGAGCTGCGAGCGATTTTCGCTTGACCATGAAATATACTTCGGCGCTTTATTCATACCAAATCTTTCATATGAATTTTCGCTCGGATTTAAAAATACAGTGATTTGTTCAATGTATTCCATAATCCCTGCAAGCGCTTGGCTCAATTTAACATGGCCCTTGTCATCCTTAACCGACACATTGATATGGAATCCGTTGCCAGGTTTGTCGGCCAATGGTTTAGGTGAAAAATCAGCATAAAGTCCGTTTCGGTAAGCAATTGTTCGTACCAAAGTCTTAAATGCCATTGCATCGTCCGCAGCAGTAAGGGGGTTGGAATAACGAAAATCAATTTCGTTTTGACCGGGACCTTCCTCATGGTGCGAACTTTCGGGACTCATACCCATCTTTTCCATACCGAGACAAATCTCACGGCGAATGTTTTCGCATTTATCGGCAGGTGAAAGATCAAAATAGCTAGCATGGTCGTACGGCTCTTTAGTCGGCTCACCATTTTCGTCCAACTTAAAAAGATAAAATTCAAGCTCCGAACCAAAGTTGAACTCAATGCCTTGTTCTTTAGCATCCTGTATCGCCTTTTTTAAGACATTTCGGGTATCACATTCGTATATTTCGCCGTTGGGTTTGTTGACAGTGCAAAACATTCTGACTACGCGACCATGTTCCGGCCGCCATGGCAAAATGGCAAGCGTTTCGGGATCAGGCCGGAGAAACAGGTCAGAGTGCATTTCATCTCCAAATCCATTAATCGAAGAGGCATCAAAAGCAATGCCATATTCAAAAGCGCGAGGGAGTTCACTCGGCATAATCGATATGTTTTTTTGGTTGCCGTATACATCAGAAAATGTAAGCCTGATGAACTTTACGTCCTCTTCATTTACATATTGAATTACTTCTTGTATAGAATATTTCATTGCCTGATACCTTCTTTCATTTAATTCGCGACATACATTTGTTTATAAGGGTTTTTACTGTCCGGTGTAATCAGTGTATAGTCAGAATTTAAAAGATCATCTTCATGATACCCAAAATGCACACAAAAGCGCTGAATATACGAAGCAATTTCATTTATATCATCAACAGATGCTTTTGCTACATGAACATTTTGGGGAAATGTGATTGCATCACAGTTGCCGCGAAGGTACATTTTTCCACCGTGCATGCCGGTGCATGGAAAGTTGCCAACAATCGGCTTCTCATCCGCACAAAGACCGAGTACAATTATCATACCGCCTGCTTGATATTCGCCGAGAAAGCTGCCGCATTTTCCGCCAATCACGATAACAGGTTGTTTCTCACGATAGGCTTTCATGTGAATACCTGCACGATAACCGGCATTGTTTTTTACATAAATTTGTCCGCCTCGCATGGCATAGCCGACAGCATCGCCTACATTGCCATGAATAATGATTTCACCATTATTCATGGTGTCCCCGACTGCATCCTGTGCGTTTCCGCAGACTTCAATTTTTGCACCGTTGAGATAAGCACCGAGAGCATTGCCCGGAATCCCGTGTATACGGATGCATTTATCAGAGACACCGGCTGCAATAAATCTTTGCCCTAAGCAATTGATGATTTCACAATCATTGGCGGCTTCTCTTAATACTGCATTTAATTCCTTATAGTTTACATCCTTTGCATGAATAATCATATTATATCACACCTCCAAGCTTTTCTCTACGTTTTTCGGAAAAAAATATTGCCAGCGAAGGATTTTTGTGCAATAATTCCAAATTTATGTCTTTTAGTGATGTCTTATCACGAATAAGAGAGGTATAAATGCCGGCACGAGCTACATCACCAATCAGAATATATCCTGTCAGTAAGTCGTCTTTCGTATAAAGCCTTTTTATGCCGTGCTCGGTTTTTTCTTCATACACTTCACCACCTGTACTTTCATCAAAGTAGCTTCCGGCTGTCATGGCGTGTAATCCAAAAAATCCAATGGAATTCATCGGAATAGCATTATTAAATTCTGCTATGGTTCCGGCCATGTTTTGCCCGGCGGTATACCCTTGCATATACGCATTGGGAAGAATGGCAAGCACTCTTTTTTCTCCCAAAGAAATGTCATTTCCTTCGGTGCAATCTCCGGCTGCATATATACCTTCTATAGAGGTTTCCATACGATCGTTGACAAGAATGCCGCGGTTTACTTCAATGCCGATGGCTTTGCACATCTGCGTGTTGGCACGAACGCCGACGGCTAAAACAAGAATGTCAAACTCTACGATTTTGCCGCTTTGCATATATGCCTTGTTTCTATCAAATTTCTTAGCAGTGTCGCCAAGAAGAAAGGAGATATTATGTTTTTGCAAATGGTTTTGCATAATGGAAGCACATGTATCGTCCAAAATGCTGGATAAAATACGGGTTTGTAAATCGCAGACGGTAATCTGTCCTACTCTGTCGGCAATGCCTTCAGCACATTTCAGGCCGATAAGGCCGGCGCCGACAATTAAAACTCGTGCGTTTTTTGAAAGTGTTTTTTCAATAGCAAGAGTATCGTCAATCGTCATAAAAGCAAATTTGTTTTGCACGGTGTCCAGCCCTTCAAACGGCGGAACAAAAGGGGAGGAACCTGTTGCAATACAGAGAGTATCATACGATACTGTGGTTTCATCCTCGAGCTTTACATGTTTGTGCACCTTGTCGATTTCCACGGCCTTTTTGCCGTAAATTACAGTACAATCATTGTCTTTATAAAAGCTTTCCTTGCGGTAAAGCATTTTCTCCAGCGTAGTCTTTCCCTCTAAATAGTAGGAAATAAGCGGCCTGCAATATACCGGGTGTTTTTCTGCAGAGATTACAGTGATTTTCGCTTCCTTGTCTGCACTTTTTATGCCTTCAATGCAACCGGCAGTAGAAATACCATTACCAATTACTACATACCTTTTCACTTTGTATCACCTCTTGTTTCATAGACTAATGCACGATTTGGGCAACCCTGCACACAAGCAGGAGCACCGCAAGTGTTCTCTAAGCAAAGCTCACATTTTTGAACGACACCATGCATCCCTTGCGATACTGCACCATAGGGACAGACTAAAATGCAAGTTAGACAGCCGACACATTTTGTCTGATCAATTTTTATTACGCCGTCCGTATTGGAAAGCGCGCCGGAAATGCAGCTTTTGACACAAAGCGGGTCCTCGCAATGTCGGCAGGATACCGCATAGGTAATTTTGTTATCTTCTTCGACAGTAATACGCGGGAAAACAGGCTTGTCTTTCAGCGCCTTGACCATATTGCTTTCTCCGGAATTTGCAAAAGCACAATTGTATTCGCATAAGTGGCATCCAATGCACCAGTTTTCATCAGCATAAACTCGTTTCATTTTTATCACTCTCCTGCATGGGCAATCCCTAAAATTTCAAGTTCCTTATTGGTTAGACCTACACCACGAAGCATCAGTCTGTTGCCGCGGAGTGCCTCAATTGAATTAATGCCCATACCACCCATTAGTTCTTTAATTTCATGATTCCAAGCGGTCATCAGATTGATAAGACGCTGGCTGCCAATTTCAGGATTTAGCCTTTTCACAAGTGCCGGATTTTGCGTTGCAATGCCCCAATTACATTTGCCGCTTTGACAGGTTCTGCAAAGGTGGCAACCCAGTGCCAACAGTGCTGCTGTAGCAATGGAACACGCATCTGCACCGAGTGCAATCGCCTTAATAACATCGCTGGCGGATCGAATAGAACCCCCTACCACTAAAGACACATTACTTCGGATGCCTTCGTCTCGCAGCCTTTGATCCACAGAGGCGAGAGCAAGCTCAATTGGAATGCCGACATTATCGCGTATCCTTGTCGGTGCAGCACCGGTGCCGCCACGGAATCCGTCAATGGCAATAATATCAGCCCCGCTCCTTGCAATACCGCTGGCTATAGCGGCAATGTTATGCACGGCGGCTACCTTAACGATAATGGGCTTTTTATATTCCGTTGCTTCTTTTAAAGAAAAAACAAGTTGCCGTAAGTCCTCAATGGAGTAAATATCGTGATGCGGTGCAGGGGAGATAGCATCAGACCCCTCCGGAATCATACGCGTTTTGGAAACATCCCCTACAATTTTCGCACCAGGAAGATGTCCGCCAATACCTGGTTTTGCCCCTTGGCCCATTTTAATTTCAATGGCAGCACCTGCTTCTAAATAATCCTTATGCACGCCGAATCTGCCGGAAGCAACCTGCACAATTGTGTTCTCGCCATAGCAATAGAAATCTTCATGTAGTCCGCCTTCACCCGTGTTATAGAGAATGCCGAGTGCCTTGGAAGCACGGGCAAGGGAGGCGTGTGCGTTATAGGATATGGAACCGTAGCTCATGGCGGAAAACATAACAGGCATAGAAAGCGAAAGCTGCGGCGGCAATTCACACTTTAAGTTGCCATTTTCATCCCGTGTTATATCTTCAGGCTTTTTTCCTAAGAACACCTTGGTCTCCATAGGTTCCCGCAGCGGATCAATAGGTGGATTCGTCACCTGTGAAGCGTTAATCAGAATTTTATCCCAATATACGGGGAATGGCTTTGGATTGCCCATGGAAGAAAGCAAGACGCCGCCGGAAGATGCTTGCTTATATATCTCTTTAATCGTATCGTTTTGCCAGTTGGCATTTTCCCTGAAGGTACATGTATTTTTCACGATTTTTAAAGCATGCGTGGGGCAGAGGGAAACGCAACGTTGACAGTTTACGCATTTGGACTCGTCTGCAAGCATACAGCCTGCGTCAGCGTCCAGCTTATGCACTTCATTCGCACACTGCCGTTCGCAAACGCGGCAGCTGATACAACGATGCTCGTTTCGTACAACTTCAAATTCAGGATAAATATATTCGATACTCATATCGTACAGCCCTCCTCAACGGTCACAATAACAGGCTCGCCGCCTGTCGGTGCCCAAATTCTTTCTATGTCCGGCTCCATAACACGAATGGCAGCCTCTTCGCTTGCAATATACACTTTATCCTCTTTTTCTCCAACCACCATACTGCGAAGTTTTAATCTATCGTTTAATGCCATAAGCCCACCGTTGAAGCCGAAGACAATAGAAAACGGGCCAGTAACTAAAAGGCTTGAAAACAATGTTCTTAGGTATTTGTGCTTTTCTTTGTCAGCTAAATCTTTTTTATCTTCAATTGTGCTCCAGAATGGCGCTGCAATTACGCTTGCTGCCTCGCCGAGTGTAAGGCCTTTTTTGCGCAACAGATAGTCCATAATATAGGTGATAACCTCTGTGTCGGTTTGGAGTGTGCATTTATAGCCAAACATTTCTATAAATCTGCGGTTTGCATCATAGGAAGAAATCTCTCCATTGTGCACGATGGAATAATCCAATAGTGTAAACGGATGCGCGCCGCCCCACCAGCCGGGAGTGTTTGTCGGATATCTGCCATGCGCGGTCCATGCATAGCCTGCATATTCTTCCAGTTTGTAAAACACACCTATATCCTCCGGGAACCCTACGGCTTTAAATGCACCCATGTTCTTTCCGCTCGAAAAGATGTAGGCACCGTTTTCGGCTGTATTGATCTGCATAACGGTGCGAACAACGAATTCATCCTCTGCAAGTTGAAGGTTTTTCAGAACAGAACGAAGCGGTGATACAAAATACCTCCAAATAATCGGCTCCCCTGTAATTTGAGGAATTTTTCGTGTAGGAATAATTTCGGATTGTACAATTTCAAAACGTTCTTTTAAAAACTGCTCTGTACTTTTGCGTGCCTCCCTGTTATTAAAGAAGAAGTGGAACGCATAAAATTCTTTGTATTCGGGATATATGCCATATGCGGCGAAGCCGCCGCCAAGGCCATTGCTTCTGTCGTGCATTGGTTTCATGGCGTTCATAATTGCTTCGCCTGTTATCCGACTTCCTTTTTTTGATATCATTGCCGCAATGGCACATCCGGAAGGAATTCGTACCTTGCCTTCTAAATTCATATGACCGCATCCTTTCGTAATCTTGTTAAAATAAAAAGGGCGCCATTCAATCAGTAGTCTCTGAATGAATGAACACCCTTGCCCATTTGATAGTATTCTACACCTAAAAAAACGTTTTGTCAAGAAAAAAATTAAAAACCTTGTTGAACTATGTGTAGGTTTACAATAGATGTGTTACATTCAGATATATTTTCATACGAGTAAACTCATAAGAAAATATGTCGGCTAAAAAAAGAATACGGAAACTTGCCAAAATGTGTTATAGTTAAGTTACCACACAAAACTACACAAAGAAGGAGTTTCCGTATATGAAAACTATAACAC
>JAQXGO010000005.1 GCA_029006755.1 Clostridia bacterium
TCCTTTAATTTTTCAGCAATGCGGCGGCCACGAGCGTATGCCTTAGAGGAATGCACAACAAAGCTTAATGCATCTACAATCTCTCCGTTTAATAACATATCCAATTTCACAAGATCACTCTTGTCATATTTTAAAAATTCATAATCAAACGAAGCGTATCCGCGCGTGCGGGATTTTAAAGCATCAAAAAAGTCATAGATAATCTCGTTGAGAGGCAGTTCATAATGCAGTGTGACACGCCCTTCATCAATATACTTCATATCCTTGTATACACCGCGACGGTCCTGACATAATTCCATAACACTGCCGACATATGGCTGCGGCAACATAATATGCGCATCCACAAAAGGCTCTTCCATATAATCAATCTCTGATTGTGGAGGTAAATTTGTGGGATTATCAATGTAGAGAACTTCACCGTCTGTTTTCACAACGCGATAGATAACACTTGCAACTGTGGTCACAAGATCAATATCATATTCTCTTTCTAAACGCTCTTGAATGATTTCCATGTGCAAAAGCCCAAGGAAACCACAACGAAAACCAAAGCCAAGTGCAATACTGGTTTCAGGTTCAAACAAAAGGGAAGCATCATTTAACTGAAGTTTTTCCAGCGCTTCACGCAAATCTTCATATCTTGCACCATCCGCAGGATAGATACCACAGAAAACCATAGGATTGACTTCCTGGTACCCGGCAAGCGGTTCCGCAGCAGGCCGATTGGAAAGCGTAACAGTATCACCAACTTTAATATCTTGTACCGTTTTAATACTTGCAGCAATATAGCCAACCTCGCCGGCAAGCAAGGATTTTGCAGGTGCAAGCCCATCCGGTTTTAAAAAACCGGTTTCCACAACTTCAAATTCCTTTCCGGTCGCCATAAAACGAATGGTATCTCCAACGGAGAGAGAACCTTCTTTTATGCGTACATAAACAATTACACCTTTGTAGCTGTCATAATACGAATCAAAAATCAAGGCACGTAAAGGTGCATCCTCATCGCCATCGGGGGCAGGGATATTATCAATGATATAGTCCGGAATACATGCAATGTTTATGCCTTGCTTTGCGCTGATTAAAGGAGAATCCTCGGCAGGAATACCGATAACATTCTCAATTTCGTGTTTCACAACTTCCGGCTGTGCACTCGGTAAATCAATTTTATTAATTATCGGTAAGATTTCAAGGTCGTGCTCCAGTGCAAGGTATGTGTTAGCCAATGTTTGCGCTTCTAGTCCTTGTGCTGCATCCACAACCAAAAGCGCGCCTTCGCAGGCTGCCAGTGAACGAGAAACCTCATAGTTAAAGTCCACATGCCCGGGGGTATCGATTAAATTTAAAATATACTCGCCGTCATCCCTATTATATACAAGACGCACAGCACGTGCTTTTATAGTAATCCCACGTTCCCGTTCTAAATCCATATTGTCTAAAAGCTGATCCTCCATATCTCGAGCGCTGACAATACCGGTAAGTTCTAATAAGCGGTCGGCTAATGTGGACTTGCCGTGGTCAATATGTGCAATAATACAAAAATTACGAATATGCTTTTGTCTATCAGACATTTTTGTTCTCCTCTTCATGGATTTCCTTTTATACTATACCACATTTTCATGCTAAATGGAATACTTTAGTGAAAAATTATCGAAAAAGAATAAAATAATTGTTTGCAGTATAGGAAAACAATCAAAATTCTTGACAATAGGATACGTTTATAGTATAGTGAAGAAAGATAGAATGTATCAAACGATAAGTGAGGTATTAGTATGAAAAAAATGCAATTAGCTGCTGCATTGATGGGAATATGCTTAGCTGCGTCCGTTTCAGCGCAGGCGAAAACATTGGAATTTCAAATCGGGAACAATACATTATACACAAGTGATATATCGATTCATTCTGAAATAATCGATGCTTCTCCATATATTGAAAACAGCAGGACAATGGTACCTATCAGAGTGATTACCGAGAATTTTGATGCAAATGTAGCCTGGGATGCCGAAACTAAAACCGTTACCATTACAAACGGCGATAATGTAATAAAACTCACCATCGGCAGTTATGAGGCGTATGTTAACGATAAATTAATCATGCTTGATACAGTTCCTGTACTTTCCAGTGATCGGACAATGGTCCCGGTTAGATTTATAACAGAGAATTTGGGATATACTGTAACCTATGTGCCGGAGACAAAGCAAATCATTGTTTCTAATAATCCTCCAATTATGACCATTGGCGAGAAAATCATTACGATAGACGATTTTAAAACGGCATTTGCAGTCACGAGCAATATGATTCGTTGGGGCAGTTTGGAAGAATTCACAAATACGATGCTATTTGATTTTAAAATCAATGCATTGGCATCTTGCGACGCAAAATTAAAGGGGATCGATACGCAAGACCTTGGACTTTCAAGCTTGATTGCAACCATCGAAAAGAATAAGGATGTTTTTTCAAGACAATTTCTGACTTCTGTATATTTAGAGAATATTAAAAATCAAGAGATAGCAAACTTATATAAAAACATGTTGGAAGTAGAAGAAATTACAGATAAAGAAGTGCAGGAATTCTATGAAAAGAATCATGTGAGTGCAAAGCATATTCTCTTACGCAATGTAAATAAAGAAACAAATGCGCCGCTTGATGCTGTGGAATTAGAAAAAGTTAAGGAACGTGCCTCTGATCTTTTGGATAAAATAAAGAAGGGTGAGGACTTCGATAAACTCATGCTTGAAAACACAGAGGATACAGGTATCAAAAGCAACCCGGAAGGTTATACGTTTTCAAAAGGCGTTATGGTTAAGGAATTTGAAGATACAGCCTTTTCTCTGGATGTAAATGCAGTCAGTGATGTTGTAGAAACAGAATACGGATTTCATATTATTAAAAGAGTGCCCCTGATGGAGATTACAAATGAAACGAAAGAAAATATTTATAACTATCTCCATTCTGTAAAGCTCGACAACAAAGTGGAAGAACTCGAAAAAGAGATTCCGGTCACTATGCATTTTTCTACGGCAGAAATCAATGAAATGATGACGGAATTTGTAATTAATTTATTAGGACAATAAAGACCAGAGCCAATGTTACTGCGCCTTTCCTAGCGAGAAACTTGGCTCTTTTTACAAAGTTTTTTCCACTAAACAGCTTATTTAAAAACACAATCATCATGAGGTGAAAAATGGATTATCAAGCATTGGAAACATGTTATAAAAGCATAAGACAAATGACCGATTTTGTGCCGGAAATCGCCATCGTATTAGGCTCCGGACTTGGAGACTTTGCTGACACGATTGAGGTTTTAGGTGAAATCAGTTATAAAGATATTGATAATTTTCCAGTTTCTACGGCACCGGGGCATGCGGGGAAATTTGTGTTTGGGTTACTATCCGGCAAAAAGGTAATATGTATGAAGGGCCGAATTCATTTTTATGAGGGGTATGGTGCAGAAGAAGTCATTCTTCCGATTCGTCTGATAAAAATGATGGGTGCAAAAAAGGTTATGCTCACAAACGCAGCCGGTGGATTAAACGCAGAATTCCGTATCGGTGATTTTATGATGCTTACTGACCATATATCCCTGTTCGCCTATAATCCCCTGATTGGAAAGAACATCAGTGAACTGGGAGAGAGATTTACGGACATGTCTGTTCCTTACGATAAAGAATTATGCGACATTGTCAGAGCTTGTGCAAAAAGACTTGCGATTCCACTCAAAGAAGGCGTTTATGCCCAGGTGACCGGGCCTTCCTATGAGTCACCTGCAGAGACAAGACTGCTGCGGGGTTTGGGTGCAGATGCTGTTGGCATGAGCACTGTAATGGAAACGATTGCTGCAAGACATATGGGCATGCAGGTGTGCGCAATATCCTGTATAACAAATATCACCTATGATATTTCAGGCAAGCAGCCAAATGAGCAAGAAGTCATGGATGCCGGGAAGAAAAACTCCAAACTGTTTACTGCATTCATTACGGAAATAGTCAAAAATATGTAAGCAGTAAGTGTGCAGTTCCAAATGGAATACAGTTTCTGTTTTTCGGTTAAATGCCCTTTCCGTCTTTTCAACCAAAATCCTTTTTTATTTCATCCTTGTCATTTTGAATTTGAGACATCATTTGCATGTAAACTGCCACGACTATCGGATTGCTTTATCCCAAGTCGCTTGCCGACCCCTTTGCGATGAATAGGGATGCTGCTTTTTACAATATACGGAAGGAGCTTCGCCGATTTCATTTTTAAACACTCTTGAAAAATAGGAAGGAGAACTATAAGAAAGTAAATCGGATATGGCAGCAATAGAAAGTTTTCCCTCTTTAATAAGCTGTTGTGCACGTGCAATTTTCATGCGAGAAAAATACTGCATGAGCGATACTCCGGTCATTTTCTTAAATGTTTCCTGTAAGGTAGTGGGGGAGGAATGAAATTCCTGCGCAATTTGCTTTACGGAAAGGGAATTGCAGATATTTGCAGAAAAATAGTCCTTTATTTTGCTGATAAATGCACTTTGTGTATTTTCGCATGTTTGATTTAAAAGAAGCAATGGGTTTGGCTCACTCGTCATTCGACTATGCAACGTTAAAAGCAGTAATTCAATATAAATCTTTAATGTCTTTAAAACAGAAGAAGGTGTGTTTTCCTTTAAAAACATGCCATACATGCCCGGTCTGTCGACACGGACAAAGTATTGAATACCAAATTGAATGATTTGCATGAAGAGATTGATTTCTTCTGTTTTCAGCTGTATAACCATATCCCTAAAAATATCCATTTGCGGAGAATCACAGGTAAAAGAACAAACTGCCGAGTCATTATATCCACAAATGCTCCTCTGTGTTCTGTCAGAATTGGGCGCAATGATAGCCAACATACCCGGTTTCATATGATGATGTATAGAGTTAATAACAAGCTCTTTTTCACCTTTTATTTGGTAGTGAAACTGCCAAAAATTGAGTTTGTGCATCTCTCTTGATTCGATATCATCATTTTCAAAGTAATAAATTGAGACTAAATTCGTAACCTCAGGATCATTCGCCAAAGGGGTTTTGTTATGCGCTGGCATTTTATTTCCTTCTTCCGTTCAATTATATAAGAATATCGTAGAATTATGCATGGTACACATAAAAGAATTGTGCTATAATTATATCATGAAATGCCAAAGATAGCAAAAATAATTTAGTACAAACTTTTTTGCATCATAAAAGGAGGAAAATGGGATGAAAAAAATCTTTTCATACAAAACAGAAGAAGCACAAAATCCATACATCGGTATTTCAAGCTTCCAACACTTTCGTGGAGAATCTTTATATTCTGATATGGTGGTTGACATTGATGGAGATTTAACCGAAACAGAGCATGTTGAATGTTACCCTGTACCGGACTATGTACCGGAAAACGGCAGGGAAGAAGGATACTATCCGGACACCTCAATCGTTTATATTCGTATTCTATGGAAAGAGTTTGAGCCTGCATTCGGCGTATATAATTATGCATTTATAGAAGATATAATTAAGAAAGCTGAAAGTCATCATCAAACATTGATTTTTCGTCTGATGGCACACAGCACACGCGCCATGGATGACGTGCCTGACTGGCTTCGGAAGATGATTCCTTGCCCGGAAAGACCGGAAGGGAAGCGAGAAAAGGCTTCGCCAACCGATCCTAAATTTTTGGAGTATTTCACACGCGCCATTCGAGCTTTTGCGGATAGATTTGATGCGTGCGATACGCTGGATATGATAGATATTTCTTTGCCCGGCGCATGGGGGGAGGGCTATGCTCTTGAAAAATATCCGCAAGAAGATCTCGAAAAATTAGTGGATACATATATAGAATGTTTTAAACACACGCAGCTTATGGCACAAATCTTTAGGCCGGATCTATTGATTCGGTTGAATAAACGAACTTCCGTTGGTTGGCGTGGGGACGGATTAGGCAGTCCTAAACATATCGCAGACATTTATCCGCCTGCGATTGAAAAGGTCCCTGATTTATGGAAAAAAGCACCGGTTTCCTTTGAGTCATACTGGTGGCTTTGCGAATGGAAACGCCAGGGTTGGGATATTGATCAAATCATTAAAAAAACCTTAGAGTGGCACATTAGTTCCTTTAACCCAAAATCTTTACCGATTCCTTGGGAATGGAAGGACAAAATAGATGGTTGGATTCAAAAAATGGGATATCACTATGGGCCTAAAACGATTTCCTTTCCAAATGCATGTAGTTTGGGGGAAACATTGGAAGTAGATATTGTGATGGAAAATTATGGTGTTGCGCCTATCTATAAAGATATTCCTTTCATGGTAAGATTAAGAAAGAATAATAAGATTTATGCTACAAAGGCAGACACAGATGTGCGAACTTGGCTTCCGGGTGAAATTCATTTTAGCGTGCAACTCCCGGCCGTATCCGAAGCAGGAACATATATTCTTGAAATCGGTTTTGACAAAGATAAATACCCAACAATTTACCTTTGTACAGATGCAGAAAGAAATGGGAAATATTATAAGGTCGGCGAAGTGACCATACAATAAAGCTTATCTTATAAAACCCCTTACAGAGATTCCATGACAGGTGGGAGAGGGATCTCTGTAAGGGCGTTAAGATATAATCCAAAAGCGTTGAAATACTAACTATTCATCGGAATTGTCACCGTTTCTCCAAGATGATAGTGCTCTCTTTTCCGGATAGAATCATCCCGGATCAGGCGGTTGAAATCACAACCTCCTTCTCCCAAGCACCATTTGAATCTTTTCTCATTTTTACCTAAAAAGCGTTCCTTCGAAGTTGCCCAAAGGCAAATGGCAGGATCTATTAACGCATACGCATCAACATCGCCTCCGATCAGTCCATGGTGTGCGACCTGCAAAATATCGCTTTTTAAATAGTCACGGTATGCACATGCCATTTGCTTACTGACATACTGCTCGGCATCTCCCATAAAAAGTGCCGTTTTCCCATTGTCAAAATGCACTCTGAGAGTAGCGCTCATATAATTGGCCGTCAAAATCGGATATGGGTACAGCATATATCCCGTCCAAAGAATTTCCACCTCCGCACCGCTAAACAGATATCTTTGCCCGGTACGCAGGGTATAAACGATTGATGACGGATAATTTTCACGGATGCTCGCCTCAATAAGATCCGCATTTCCCTGTATTTTCTCACTGCTATCATATACTAAGTTATCTTTGTTTAAATCGGAAAACTGGTAAGCAAACGCATCGATTTCGACTTTTTCTCGATAATCCTTCAAAAAGCCGGCCGCCATCATCACATGGTCCATATCGGGATGGGTAAAAATCCAAAGTGAAACACGTGGCTTACCTGTGGATTTTTTTTCTAAAAAAGCATACAACCGTTCTTCATCCTCTTTATTTGGAATGCCACTGTCAAGAAGCAGAAAACTGCCGTCAGCCATTTGGATGGCATAACACATTCCTGCGGTAATTTTACACTGCGTTACAGATGGTACACAAGTGCCAGTCTTAGGCTTCTCTGTAGAAGGTAACGGACACGGCGGTGCAGCAATAATATGAACTGTGTGAAACTCCGCCAAGAAAGTAACAAAAATATGCATATCCTCTCGGGTATATGTGTAAAATAGATTTTTTTGATACGGTCTGTCGCTTCCACTCGGAATCTCTCTGGCTATGTAACAGGAAAACCCTTCTGTCGCAAGTGTTGCCGCATAATCCTTGCATTCTTCCTCGTTTGTGCTGATTACCGTAATCTGCGTTTCTCCTTTTCCAAGATCCTTTTCGGGCATATACAGCCCTCCGCTGGTTGCGTATTTGGGAATATCCATACTTTTTTCTCCTTATAAATAATATTTGTGTACGTATTTACATGGTTTTAAATCTAATCTTTTTTAAAGGTTTTTCTGTATTGTGACGGCGTAATTCTTCCTTTGGCGTAGGCTGTTATGATATTCAATATTTGTGAACAATGACGTATCCTATCATGGAGAACGCGGCATCGGTGCAATGTCGCAACTTCCTAAAACTGCTTGTTCATATCTTTTACGTCAAGATATTGAT
>JAQXGO010000006.1 GCA_029006755.1 Clostridia bacterium
AAGCATTTTTATTTGAAGGAATACATTGTTTAGCGAATTTCCACCCTAACTTTTTGACTCTTATAAGGCGTATCCGCATATTCTCAAGAATAGTATGCTTTATGCGGTCTGTGCATTTTGCTACGGCCCCTTAAATTTTTAGAAAAAAGAGGGCGTTCTCTCATTTCTTGCATCACTTACGAGATACGCCCTTTTGTCTATTTCTGCGGCAAAACCATTTGAAAATAACGTTCCATGTTCCCGTACATAAATTTATCCACCAATTCTTCTTTTATGTTCATACGTAACATCAAATCTGCTATTTTATATACGAACGCTGCCCGTTCTAATCCATTCGGCAAAGAATCTACTCCGTCAAAGTCGCTTCCGAGTCCTACATGGTTTTCACCACCCAATGCAGCAAAATACAAAATGTGCTTAACGACATCTTCGATTTCGTTCCCACCTAAAAAATCCGGCGAAAAATTCACACCCACAACACCGCCGTTATATATTATGGCCTTAAACTGGTCATCACTAAGATTGCGTTTTACATTATGTAGTGCACGCGAGCAGGAATGCGATGCAATAATTGGTTTTTTTGAGATTTCAATTACATCCCAGAATCCTTTATCCGATAAATGAGAAACGTCTACCGCCATGGAAAGACGTTCCATTTCCGCTACAGCACTCCTTCCAAATTCTGTCAGTCCACCGCCATCCGTCTTTGGCCGCATTGCGCAATCGCACAATTCATTTTGCCAGTTCCATACAAGTGTAATCAGGCGAACGCCCAAATCAAACAGCATTCTCAGCTTTTCTATGCTGCCCTCCATGGCCTCTCCGCCTTCCACGCCAAGGATGACACTGGTTCCTTTGCTCGAAATATCCTTTACACTTTTCATAATGGGTATGTGCGGTGCATGCTCTTTAAACAGCGAAATAACATGCTCTGTATATTGAAAAGGCTCTTTTATGGTTGCACTGTCCACCCATATAGCCATCACCTGTATAAAACGCTTATATAAAGAAGCATCCGCAAATGAAAACTCGGTATCAAAATTGTTCAGATTCCATTCGTATAATGTATCACAATGCGTGTCGAATACTCGCCTATACATTTTTACGCCTCCTAGTCAAATGCATCTGCAATAGTATATCAAACAAAACATCGTTTTAGCACAATTTCTTTCTATATTTTTTTCAAATCAGGAAAAAGAGTTGCACTCCGTTTCAGTATGCCGTGTATATATGCAATAAGCATCCCGTAATTGGTCATTGGAACATTTTGTCTTTGTGCAACAGAAAGCCGCCGCTGTACTTCTCTTTCTTGCAGCATGCATCCTCCGCAATGCACAATCAATTTATATTGTTGTACATTTTCCGGGAACTCGCTGCCGGAGCAAAATTCAAATTGCAGCTTCTTTCCGGTATACCCTTCTATCCATTTAGGCAGCTTGCAGGTACCAATATCATTACATTGCCGATGATGCGTACACCCCTCCGCAATCAATACCCGATCCTTTTCTTGTAATGTATCCACAGCCATAACACTCTGCGCCGCCTGTAGAAGAACGCCCTTATAACGCGCCATTAAAATTGAAAAGGAAGTCAGCGGTATCTCTTGTGGCACGATTTGATTTACTATTTCGAAAGCCTGACTGTCTGTTACTACCACCGCAGGAGCCTTTTCTAAAGAGGAAAGGGTTGCCGCTAATTCAGTTTCCTTTGTTGTGATTGCAACTGCGCCAGCCTCTAAAACATCGCGTATTGTCTGCTGTTGCGGCAGAATGAGTCTGCCTTTTGGCGCTGCTTCATCAATCGGAACAACTAAAACAACGAAATCTTTCGGTTGAATAAGATCGGCAATAATTCTCTGTTTTGCATCGGTTTTGTAAAAAATCTTCCCCATACGTTCACGCAAAAGATTGATATGCATACCTGTCTTAGCACTGACTTCTATCTCATTGCCTGAAAGATTTTCGCTTTCCAAAATCGTATCCTCGCATTTATTGTGGACAAGCATGTAAGGAATATTTTGTTCTTTGATTGCATGAAGCAATCTTTTATCTTCTGCAGAAAAATTTCTGCCATTTAGGACAAGAATTGCTCCATCTACTCGGCGCAAAACTTGATAGCTCTTTTTAACACGTTCCTTGCCAAGTTCTCCTTCGTCATCAATGCCCGGTGTATCTATTAGTACAATAGGACCAATAGGCAAAAGCTCCATTGCCTTGGAAACCGGATCTGTTGTCGTTCCCGGCACTTCGGAAACAACGGCCAGAGATTGCCCGGTTATTGCATTAATAAGGCTTGACTTGCCCGCATTTCTCTTTCCGAAAATCCCAATATGGAGGCGTTCTCCCGAAGGCGTTGCATTCATACTCATAGTTAGACCTCCTAAAATCTAAAATCTGAAATCTCGTTGCCCTTGCTGAATCTGTATCAAATTATTTTTCACAATCTCACGCACTTTTGGATTAGGTATTTTTTCAATTTCTTTTTGAATCAGGGCATTGCCAACTTCTGCCGTATTCGCTGATGCGTAATCCATCAGATATTCCTTCAATGTGATTAGGGCATTCGGATGACAGCAATTCTGAATCTGACCGGTTTTACAAAGCTGCATAAAGCGGTCACCCGTTCTTCCCTCTCGGTAACATGCCGTACAAAACGATGGAATATATCCCATTTCCATCAGCCAACAGACAACTTCATCCAAGCTTCTTTGGTCGGATACATCAAATTGTTCTGTATCATGCGGTCTTTCTTCTTCCGCATATCCGCCGACAGAGGTGCGCGATGCACCACTAATCTGCGAAACGCCCAGCCGAATAACCTTTTCACGTACAGCTTGGTTTTCACGTGTTGAAATAATGATGCCTGTGTAAGGGACGGCAATACGAATCAATGCGCAAAGCTTTGCAAAAATCTCATCCGAAATACTATTATCAAAAGCGGACGGATCAATATCGTCCGCACGTTTAATACGCGGCACACTAATTGTATGCGGACCAACTCCAAAAGTCGCTTCCAAATGCTCAGCATGCATTAAAAGGCCGGCAAATTCGTACTTATACCGTTCAAGTCCGAATAAAACACCAAGTCCAACATCATCAATTCCGCCTTCCATTGCCCTGTCCATCGCCTCTGTATGATATGCATAATCATGTTTAGGGCCGGTTGGGTGTAATGCAAGATAACTTTCTTTGTGATAAGTTTCCTGAAACAAAATATAGGTGCCGATTCCAGCTTCTTTGAGTTTTCGGTAATTTTCCACCGTTGTCGCCGCAATATTAACGTTTACGCGTCGAATTGCACCATTTTTATGCTTAATGCTATATATCGTTTGAATACATTCTAATATATACGAAATGGGGTTCATTGTCGGGTGTTCCCCAGCTTCAATTGCAAGTCGCTTATGCCCTGTGTCTTGCAAGGCAATTACCTCGCGCCGTACTTCATCTTGTGTAAGTTTTTTTCTGGGAATTTTAGAATTCTTCAAATGATACGGACAATAGACGCAACCATTGACGCAATAATTCGACAAATATAAGGGCGCAAAGATTACAATGCGATTGCCATAAAATGCTTTTTTGATTTCTTCTGCCAGTTTGTACATTTCTTGGATTTTTTCCGGGATTTCGCAGGCAAGAAGTACAGAAGCCTCCCGATGGGTAAGCCCATTACAACGTACACCTGCTCCGTCCTTATAAGGACGCGCTTTTTGAAGAATGCTGTCAATTAGAGCCAAATTATTCTTGTTTGCTTCAGCATATTCAAGGGTTTCGCGGATTTCCTCATCGCTAATGAATTCTTCCGCCTTTCTGGATTTAACATTATACATTTTCATTCTTCCTTTCTTTCAAGTCAGATTATTCTTCCCTGTCAGTTCCTATATAGTCACCACGACCACATACAATTTGATACCCAATTTTACGCATGCGCTCTTTTAGTTCTTCCATATATTCAGCCGCCTCGGTTCCGGTTATCTTTTTATGATTATATAGCTGGTATTTTGCACGTACTGATATCGGCGAAAGATTTGGCATGATTACATTTGCACCGGCAAGAATTCCTTGTATCTGTCCTTCCTCTGCAATCGTCGCCAACGCCGTAGTTGCAGGCAACAAAACCTTCGGCATCATAACACGGACAAGGCCAAGCATAAACAGCGAGCGTTTGAATGAGCCTTGATTTTTGTCTCTAAAAGGCGTGTCGTCATGCGGAATGAACGGTCCTATACCGACCATTTGGGGCTGCAGTTCATGCATAAAAAGCATATCTTCTGCCAAATTTGCTGTCTCCTGAAAAGGAGAGCCAACCATAAAGCCGCATCCGGTTTGAAAACCGATTTTCTTCAATGTATACAAGCACCGCTTGCGATTCTGCAAAGTCATAGTTGCCGGATGCAGTTTTTGGTAATGAGTTTCATTTGCTGTTTCGTGCCGCAAAAGGTATCGGTCTACGCCGGCCTCCCAAAACCGTTGATAGCTTGCATCGCTTTTTTCTCCTATCGACAATGTCACAGCGCAATCCGCATACTGTGTTTTGATGGCTCGTACAATATCCACGATCCGGTCATCCGTAAAATAAGCGTCCTCACCGCCTTGTAAAACGAAACTGCGATACCCTGCTTCATAGCCTGTTTGACAACAATCTAATATTTCTTCTTTTGTCAGTCGGTAACGGCATGCATGCCTATTACTCTTTCGTATACCACAGTATAAGCAATCGTTTTTGCAGTAATTTGAGATTTCAATTAATCCACGCAAATAAATGGTGTTTCCGTAGTACTTATGCCGGTAAAATCTCGCCTTTTCAAAAAGATACGCAGATGTTGCAGGCGAATCATCGTTGATCAGGGTTATCCATTCGTCTTTGGCAAGAATGCCGTCTTGTGCAAGCTTATCAATGAGTTTATATGTATTACACATTGGCGTAAACCGTCTTAACTGATACGCCATCCAGCATGCCAAGCTTGCCGGAAACAGTACTGATAATATTATTCGGTGCATCCATGCAAATGCTTATAACAGCAATGCTTTTTATATCATAAGGAATACCCATTCTGCCGATAATGTAATTCCGATAATCATGCAGAACATCATTCAACCGATCGACCGATGCCGGATTTTCAACAATAACTCCAATTAATGCAACTCTTTTATCCATACAATTTCCTTTCTGCAGGCACAAAAAAAGCCTGCTCAATCTAAGCAGACGAAAAACGCTCTTTCATCTCAGGATAGCCTTCGCATGTCAGATTGAATCAATATTTTTGGGTTTGTTGTCAGCAACCTTTCAACGCACCATGATAAGTATACCACACTTCTATGCCTATTGCAAGTATTTTATAAACTTGTATATATTTCCATTGTTCAATTGTCAATGAAAATACATAAATATTCAAAAAACACTTGAA
>JAQXGO010000007.1 GCA_029006755.1 Clostridia bacterium
AAAGTCCGGCTCAAAGGATTCCAATTCCTCTGCAGTAGGCAGGATAAACATGTTTTCTACAAAGTGTGCTTGCCAAGCAACCTCAACGATAAATCGAATTGCCATGCGTGTGTCAGGGTTTGCACCACAAAAGGCATCCACGACAAAAAGTCTCTTATTGGAGAGTTCTTTCTTTGCAATTTCCTTTAAAGAATTCCAAACTTCAACAGACATCGGATGATTGTCATTCTTATATTCTTCAGAAGTCCACCATACAGTGTCCTTGGAGTTTTCGTCCATAACAATGTACTTATCCTTAGGAGAGCGACCGGTGTAAATACCTGTCATAACATTTACAGCGCCGAGCTCACTCACCTGGCCTTTTTCAAAGCCTTCCAGACCTGCCTTGGTTTCCTCTTCAAACAGCATGTCGTACGAGGGATTATGGATAATCTCTGTTGTACCGGAGATGCCGTATTTGGTTAAATCAATTTTCGCCATAGTAATCCTTTCCTTTCTTTGTACACTCTAAATAATACTTTGCGAAACATTCTATCATAAAAACTATGCACTGTCAAGAAAAAAGTGCCAAATATTTTTGCAAAATTTCAGAATATACCAAAAAACAGCGCATGTAAAACCGGGACACTTTCGTTCACACACGCTGCAGAATCCATGCCTTTCATTTTAACGGTTGTCTTATGCATATAGAGGCTTGCGTTTATTGGTTGATTTGTAAAAGCCGATCAGATAAATCGACAAGCTGTTCAATGGAAAGCGTTTCTCCGCGGACAGAAGGGCTAAGCCGAAGAGCGGCGATGGCATCGGCAATGGTTTCCTTATTACCGAAGCGGCCGGCGTTGGCAAGGCCGTTTGCAAGTGTTTTGCGCCGCTGGGCAAATACAGCCCTGACAAGGGAGAAGAAGTGCTTTTCATCTTTCGGAACATAAGGCTTTTCTTTATAAAACTCCAGAGCAATGACAGCAGAATCCACTTGCGGAGCGGGAGAAAATGCAGAGGCCGGAACGGTACAGACCGGCAAAGCCCGGCAGCGATACTGTACGGCAACGGTAAATGCCCCGTAGGCTTTTGTGCCCGGCGCGGCAAGCATACGATCACAAACCTCTTTTTGCACCATAAAGACCATGCGTTGAATGGGCAGGTTCTGTTCCAAAAGCGCAAGAATAATCGGTGTAGTAATATAATAGGGAAGATTTGCGGCAACAGAAACCGGCATATCTTGAAATTCTGCGGCAAGAAGGGAGGGAATATCCATCTTTAAAATGTCACCATGCAAAACGCTCGTGTTCGGACAATCCGCTAAGGTTTCCGTCAGAACGGGCAGAAGGTCGCGATCAAGCTCCACGGCAAGCACTTTTCTGGCACGTGGTGCCAAAGCGCGGGTTAACGTACCCAGTCCCGGTCCAATTTCTAAAATACCACTGCCCTCCGGCATAGCGGCATCCACAATCCGGTCTAAAACAGAGGCATCCTGCAGAAAGTTTTGTCCCAAAGCCTTTTTGGCGCGAATCCCGTGCCGCGCACATAGGGAGCGAATATATGCAGTATTGGTAAGATCTATCATAAAAACTCCTTCCGTTGCAAGCGACATTAAAGAATAATCATACGTAATCCGTTCTGGTAGGCGTAGTTTACCGTGTATGCCGTGCCGCCGGGTGTACCTTTGTAATGTGCAATACAAACATCGGCGTGGTCAACTAAATAGCGATTGCGCCGCCGCATACAGCCGCTGTCATAGGATTCCGCTAAAAAAAGCGTATCATCCGCGGCTTGCAGGATCCGTGCGTAGCTTTGTTTTTGCGAAAATGTCCATTTTTTATCCTGCCCGCGGCATGGTAAAATCATGTGCAGCCGCAAATCCGGCAGGGATTCTTTCAGCTGCAGTACCATGCAGGCGGCCAGGGTGTCAAATCCGATGGCACCGCCGCAATAATAGTGGGTTATACCTTCTTCATAAAGGGTGCGAATGGTTTCTGTCAGCTTTTTTTCCAGTGTAGTAATATCGGCATTGGCGAGAATGCGATGCCCGGTAAAACAACAGCTTTTCATACAGCCTCCGTCTTTTTTGCATAATAAATATCATCCAGCTGCTCAAAGGTAATCCTGCCGCCGGCAGCATCATACAGCTTTTCTTTTAAAAACGCACCTCTTGCGCATGCGGTGCAGAGCGTCAATACAACTTCTTCGCCATATTGGATATCAAGCGTAATAAAGTTTTCCTCCGCGATGACATATTGCATACGTCCGAGAAGGGAATAATCCATATGCACCGCGAAAACGCTTGAGCGAATTTGCATGCATTCACCGGCTTTTTCAATGCCGTCGGCCGCACTCTTGCTATAGGCGCGAACCAGGCCGCCGGCACCAAGCTTTGTACCGCCAAAATAACGCGTTACCACAACGCAGACGTCTACAAGCCCTTTGCTTTGGAGCACATGCATGACGGGCATACCGGCAGTGCCGGCCGGCTCTCCGTCATCGCTAAACCGCGCAATATGATTTTCCCGACAGGCATAGGCATATACATGATGTGACGCCTCGCGGTGGGCGGAACGCACCGTTTCCAAGAAAGCCAAGGCCTCCGCCTCCGTTTGAACAGGGCAGACACTGGCAATAAAACGAGAGCGTTTTTCAACATATTCCGCAGATGCCTTTTCTAAAACAGTTTTGTAATCGGTCATTTCCGCCTCCTATAGCTGATATTTTGCAACAGAGGCAAAAAGGGCAGCATCGGCCATGCAATCAATCCGGATCCCATCCGGTGTGTATTCTTCCAAGAGAATGTCTCCGCCATGGCGAATGGTGTGCATTACACTGCCGTCTGCATACGGCAGCAAAAGCTGCATTTTTCGCCGCCGCCCCGGTAGGAGCTCGTCCAAAAGCGCAACGAGTGCCGTAAGGCCGTTTCCGTGTTTGGCGGAAATGTAAACGCGCGTATCGGTCGGTTTTTCCTCCAAAAGAGTCGGTACCGAGTCACATTTATTATAAACAGTAATCATGGGTTTGCCCCAACAGCCCAATTCATCCAGAAGCTTTTCAACCACAGCAATCTGGTTTTCCATTTCCTCACTGGAGGCATCGACAACATGCACCAAAACATCGGCAGTAACGGCTTCCTCCAATGTGGATTTAAAAGCTTCAATCAGGTGATGCGGCAGCTTACGGATAAAGCCAACCGTATCCACCAAAAGTGCTTGCCGTCCATCCTGTAAGGTGAGGACGCGTGCAGTGGGATCCAGCGTTGCAAAAAGCATATTTTCCGCCAGCACGCCTGCCCCGGTTAAGGTGTTTAAAAGGGTGGATTTACCGGCATTGGTATAGCCGATGAGTGCGGCAGTAGGTGTTTCATTTTTCTTTCTACGGTCACGGATAAGCTGGCGATGCCGGCTAAGCGATGCAATCTCTTTTTCTAAAGCACCGATGCGGCTGCGAATGTGCCGCCTATCGCTCTCGAGCTTCGTTTCGCCGGGACCGCGTGTGCCAATGCCGCCGCCTAAGCGTGACAGCGATTTGTAGCCGCCGGAAAGCCGGGGCAGATTGTATTTTAGCTGTGCCAGTTCAACCTGTAATTTGCCTTCTCCGGAACGGGCGCGTCCGGCAAAAATATCCAAAATCAGCGCACTGCGGTCAATCACGCTTAGTCCGGTGGCTTCTTCTATATTGCGAAGCTGTGAGCCCGTAAGCTCATCATCAAAAATTAAAAGGTTTGCGCCGAGAGATTCGGCAGCCTCACGAATTTCAACCAGTTTGCCTTCCCCCACAAAGGTGGCACGATCGGCAGCCTCGCGGTTTTGCACCACTTCGCCGACCACAAGGGCACCGGCTGTTTCTGCAAGTGCAGAAAGCTCCTTCATAGAGGCCTCCGTGGTGTCTGCCAAAGCATCGGGTAAGTCACGATGTACGCCAACTAAAATGGCAGTGTCCACTTTTTCCAGATTTTCATGCATGCGGCGTAAGACTCCTTTCGATAGGAGGCAGCACCAAAACTAACAGTGCTGTCTGCAACACAAAGTTTATAGCGGTTATAGGCAGGCTGGTCAGAACGCGGACCCAGAAAGAACCGCCATAGGAAAAACTGATAAATAAGGTGTTCAGAACAATATTGACAAAAATAACATTTACAAGCGATGCGAGAATAATGCGCAGATAGGATGTCTTTTTCCATAAAAATGCGCCAAAAACCACGCCACGCAAAGTGGCAGTTATTGTAAAAAGCGGATTGAATGCGCCTTGAGGAAATAGAATTGCACGGATCAGATCAGCAACCGCGGCGATCAGACCGCCGCCCAAAGGACCAAACAGCATCCCGCCGGCGGCAACAGGCAACAGGCCGGGGTTAATGCGGTTGGTAAAGCCGTCCAGAAGAATGGGAATTTGCACAAACCGAGTAAGAATAATTTCAAGAGCAACCAAAAGGGCGGCATAGACAATACCGCGTGTCGCCTGCATTTTTCGCATCATTGTATTCATCCTTCCAACATGTATAGTATTACCCCATTTTACAAAATACTAAAAATAAAAGGGGCGTAAAAATGTTTGCTTTTTCTGTCGCAATTGGAATCGCCGTTGTTTTGGGCGGGAAACCGCTTGCGATCGGCACAGCCGTTGGTGCCATTGCCTGCATGGGTATGCGCAGACTTTCGCAGAAAAGCCTTCCGCGGGATAGAGGCACAAAAATCATTGCATACCTACTGATTGGAACATTTGCAGAACTTATTGCGCATCTTACCGAGGCATCTGTTCTCGTGGCATGGGCATGCTATGTGCCGGCAGTCCTATGGGTTTTATTTGGGCACAAGCAAAGCCTTTTGCTGCAAGGGATAACCCTTGTCGGCATCACGGCTTTAATGGCAGGGCATATCTACGCCGCATTGCATACAGAGTACGTGCTGCCGTTTTTAGCTGCATGGATAGGCGTTTTGGTCAGCGCCTTCTTCCATACCGTATAAAAAAACGGCGCAATACATGCACCGCTGATTGGAGCGAATGACGAGGCTCGAACTCGCTACCTCCACCTTGGCAAGGTGGCGCTCTACCAGATGAGCTACATTCGCAAATACAAATATAGTATAACATATAAATTTAGATTTGTAAAGACTTTTCGCAAAGAAAATAGATTATTTTTGTTTCTCTTGACAAAAAGAGGAAAAAAAGATACAATATATTGTGTTGTTACAAAGAAAGGATGAGGAAAATGGATAAGGTACAAGCAGCTGCAGAAAAATTCGCGGCATTAATAGAAAATCAGCTGGCAAGAGTGGAAAGAATGAAGGCCGAAAAGGACTTTATTCAATATGATAAGCTGGATAAGATTATCATTGGCGTTGTTGGCGGCGATGGGATCGGCCCGGCGATTACCCATGAAGCACAGCGCATTTTGGAATATCTTTTGGCGGATGAGATTCAGTCCGGAAAAATTGAGGTTCGCGAAATCAATGGGCTTACAATAGAAAACCGCGTGAAAGCCAATAAGGCAATTCCGGACGATGTTCTGGCAGAACTGAAGGCTTGTCATGTACTTTTAAAGGGGCCGACAACGACACCGCGCGCAGGCGATCCGTGGCCGAATATTGAAAGTGCCAATGTTGCCATGCGAAAGGAGCTTGACCTTTTTGCAAACGTCCGTCCTGTCAAGGTGGCAGAAAAGGGCATTGATTGGACATTTTTCCGTGAAAACACAGAAGGTTCTTATGCACTGGGTAGCCGCGGCGTACACGTGGATGATGATTTGAGCTTTGACTTTTGCGTAACCACAACCGAAGGCACAGAGCGTATTGCCCGTGCAGCTTTCGAGTATGCAAGAAAAACAGGCAAAAATCGCGTTACAATCGTTACAAAGGCAAATGTAATTAAGACAACAGATGGCAAATTCTTAAATATCTGCCAGGAGGTTGCAAAGGAATATCCGGAAATTGAGGTAGATGACTGGTATATAGATATTATGACCGCAAAGCTGGTAGACGAAAAGCGCCGCCAGCAGTTTCGCGTAGTGATTCTGCCGAACCTGTACGGGGATATTATTACAGATGAAGCCGCAGAATTTCAGGGCGGCGTAGGTACAGCGGGCAGCTCGAACTTAGGCAAGCGATATGCAATGTTTGAAGCCATTCATGGTTCTGCACCGCGTATGGTACAGGAAGGCAGAGCACAGTATGCAGATCCTTGCAGCATTATTCGTGCAGCAAGCATGCTTTTGGAACATATCGGCTATACAGACCGTGCAGAAATACTGACAAAGGCCCTTGATAAATGCATGTATGAAGAAAAGAAGCTGGTGATTACCGGCAGAAGTGATGGCGCAACAGGCGCAGCCTTTGCGGACTATGTAATGGAAACGATTCGTGCCATGCGCTGATTGCGCTATGGACAGAAGGAAGTGACTATGAAGAAAATATCCAAAATGGTAATTCGTCGATTGCCGCGGTATTATCGCTATCTAAGCGATCTGCGGAATGAAGGCGTGGAGAGGATATCTTCTACCGAACTTAGTAAACGGCTTAAGGTGACCGCATCGCAAATTCGGCAGGATCTGAATTGTTTTGGCGGCTTTGGACAGCAAGGGTATGGCTATAATGTTGCACAGTTACATGAGGCCATCGGAGATATTCTTGGGCTTTCCATGCACTATAAAATGATTATTATCGGGTCCGGTAATTTGGGGCATGCATTGGCAAATTATGCCGGTTTTGCGCGCCGCGGGTTTCAGCTTGTCGGCATGTTTGATATTAGCGAAGCTGTGGTTGGGACAGAAATTCATGGAATCTCGGTACAACATATGTCTGCATTGGAGGCGTTTTGTCAGGAGGAAGCGCCGGAGATTGCTGTTTTGACAGTTACAAAACTAGCCGCCCCGGAGGTGGCAGAAAAGCTTGCCAAACTTGGCATTAAGGGGATTTGGAACTTTTCCTTTATGGAACTTGTAGCCCCGCCCGGCGTGCATGTGGAAAATGTGCATTTAAGTGACAGCTTGATGATGCTTGCCCATCATATTACGCCGCATTCCGGGAAGAAAAGCAAAATAAAAGAATAAAAAGCAGTGTTCCCGGTAAGCCGTTCTTACCGGGAATTTTTCCTTGCCGTAGCTTTTTTCGCACGGCGCATAGATGCTGTTTCGCTTTGCATGTGAAAGCAAGGGCGCAATATAGTAGCCCTCTATGGACAAAATGGCAATTGTTTAAGACGGAAGGAGCAGATTGCTTCCGCTTAAAAAAATGAAAAAAATGTTGACAATATGGAGAGAATGTGGTATCATAAATGATAACCGCATAGAAAAGGTTTTAAAAGCGTGCGCGCTTACCTGAATTAGCGAGTCCGTGTTATAGGAGGTGTATGTAGATGTATGCAATTATCGAAACAGGCGACAAGCAGTACAACGTTTCTGAAGGCGATGTAGTGTTTGTTGAAAAGCTTGGTGTTGAGGATGGCACAACCGTTAAGTTTGACAAGGTTTTGGCTATCGGCGGTGAAGGGGACATAAAGTGCGGCGCACCTTATGTAGACGGCGCTGTTGTGGAAGGTAAGGTTTTAAAGACCGGTAAGGCCAAAAAGGTCATTATCTTCAAGTATAAGCCGAAAAAGGGTTACAGAAGAAAACAAGGCCATCGTCAGCCATATACAAAGGTCCAGATTGAAAAGATCAACGGCTAAGTATGACAACGATAACGGTAAAAAAGGATAACGGTGACATTACCGCTTTTACGGTGGAGGGGCACAGCGGCTATGGAGAGGAAGGGAGCGACATTGTTTGCGCCGGAATTTCCGCAGTGGTTTGGACTGTCATCAATGGGCTGACAGAGATTGCCGGTTTGCCTGCTCGGTATGAGACCCGCGAAGGGTACACGGCCTGCAGCATACCATCGTTATCGAAAGAAAAAAGAATGCAGGCAAATTTACTGCTTGAAAGCATGATGGCCTTTTTAAGGAGTCTTGCGGAGCAGTATGCGGAATTTGTTAGAATAACGGAGGTGTAGATCATGTACGCACTTAATTTACAGTTATTCGCGCATAAAAAGGGAATGGGTAGCACAAAGAACGGCCGTGACAGTGAAAGTAAGCGTCTTGGCGTTAAGCGTGCAGACGGTCAGGTTGTTCCTGCCGGTAACATTCTGGTAAGACAGCGCGGTACAAAAATTCATCCCGGCACAAACGTAGGGCGCGGCGGCGACGATACATTGTTTGCCTTGGTAGAAGGTAAAGTAAAGTTTGAGCGTTTGGGAAAGGATAAGAAAAAGGTTAGCGTTTATCCTGTGCAGTAACAAAGGAATCTCAGATGTAGCAGTATGTCTGAGATTTTTTTATCGTGTGCGTTAGAAAAAGCGGAAAGGGAAGGGCGTGGCCCTTCATTGGAATACGGAGAATGACAATGTTTGTTGATAAAGCGGAAATAACCATTAAGGCAGGTAAAGGCGGGAATGGGCTGGTAGCTTTTCACCGAGAAAAATATGTGCCGGCCGGCGGCCCGGACGGTGGCGATGGCGGCAAGGGCGGAAATGTTGTTTTTGTAGCCGATAAACGGTTGACAACATTAATGGATTTTCGCTACAAAAAAATATACAGTGCGCAAAACGGACAGGATGGCCGTGCCGGCAAATGTAGCGGAAAATCCGGGGAGGACAGCATTATCCGTGTGCCGGAAGGCACCATCCTGCGCGATGCGGCAACCGGTAAGATTTTAGCCGATATGACGGGGGAAAACCATACGTTTATTGCAGCAAAGGGGGGCAATGGCGGTTGGGGGAATATGCATTTTGCAACCCCGGTACGGCAGGCACCAAAGTTTGCGAAGCCCGGGCAGCCGGGGCAGGAGCGCACCATTATTTTGGAACTGAAGCTTTTAGCAGATGTGGCGTTAGTGGGATTTCCAAATGTGGGCAAATCAACACTGATTGCGCGTGTCAGTCAGGCGAGGCCTAAAATTGCCAATTATCATTTTACAACGCTCACACCGAATTTGGGTGTGGTTTCTGTCCACGAAAAGTCCTTTGTCATTGCGGATGTACCCGGCTTGATTGAAGGGGCGCATACCGGTGCAGGACTTGGGCATGATTTTCTGCGTCATATTGAAAGAACACGTATACTCATTCATCTGG
>JAQXGO010000008.1 GCA_029006755.1 Clostridia bacterium
AAATATTTCGCTTGATATTCCCAAAAACAAAATTGTTGTTTTTACCGGTGTTTCGGGTTCGGGAAAATCGAGTATTGTGTTTGACACTATTGCGGCAGAAAGTCAGCGTCAAATGAACGAAACATATAGTGCGTGGGTGCGTGGCAGACTTCCTAAGTATGAAAAACCCAATGTGGAATGGGTGGATAACTTAAATCCGTCGGTTATTATCGACCAAACCCGCCTTGGTGGAAATGCAAGGTCAACTGTGGGTACAATCAGCGATATGTACTCTCTTTTACGGTTGCTTTTTTCAAGAATAGGAACTCCGTCTGTCGGACCTGCATCATATTTTTCTTTTAACAACCCGAACGGAATGTGCCAAACCTGTGCAGGTATCGGAAAGATTATGGACTTTGACATAAACAACCTTATAAATGCAGACAACACCTATGATGAGGGCATTTTCAATCTTCCTGCATTCGGTGTGGGTAATTACTACTGGAAAGTATACAGGCGCCCCGAATATTTCAGAACCGATGTAGCCTGGAAGGATTTATCGGAGGAAGAACAGAATATCTTGTTATACGGTAGTCGCGGCAAGGGCGGTGAACGGCTTGATAAAAAGCTTGAGGGAGTATATAACCAATTCAGAAGGCTTGTTCTGATGAAAGGCGCAGAGGAGCAGACTGACTATACATTAAAGAAGATTGCAAAATTCTTGTATGAGCGTGAATGCCCTGATTGCAAGGGAAAGCGTCTTAATGAGGCTACACTTTCCTGCAAAATCAACGGACTTAATATAAATGATATGTGCGAAATGGAGTTTTCAAAGCTAAGATTAGAGCTTGATAAGATAAATGACGAGAGGGCAGTAACCATTTTGAATCAGCTGAAAGCATCCCTTGACCGCATGATAGATATCGGTCTGCCGTATCTTTTTATGAACAGAGAAAGTTCGACTCTCTCAGGCGGTGAAGCACAAAGGCTTAAACTTGTAAGATATATGGGCAGTTCCCTTTGCGGAATGATTTACATATTTGATGAGCCCAGCACCGGCATGCATCCGAGAGATGTACACAGAATGGCAAGACTTTTAAAGAGCCTGCGTGATAAAGGCAATACCGTGCTTGTTGTTGAGCATGATAAGGACATCATCAGCATTGCGGACGAGGTGATAGATATTGGACCGCTTGCCGGTAAAAACGGCGGAGAGGTCCTGTTTCAAGGCAGCTTTGAAAATCTCTTAATAAGCGGAACAAAGACGGGAAATGCGCTTTCTTCAGAAATTAAAGTAAAAGAAAATGTTAGAGAGCCAAAGGGATTTTTAGAGGTTCGGGGTGCAAATATTCATAATCTTAAAAATGTCGACGTTGATATTCCCCTTGGCATAATGACGGTTGTAACGGGTGTTGCAGGCAGCGGAAAATCATCACTTATCAGAGATGTTTTTGCAAAGCAGTATGCGGAGCAGGTTGTTATGATTGACCAGAGTGCTGTTACAGCGACAGGACGTTCGACTGTATGCACATTTCTTGGTTTTTTTGATGAAATCAGAAAAGTTTTTGCAAGCGAGAATAATCAAAGCGTCGGTCTTTTCACTTTCAACGGAAAAGGTGCCTGCCCGCATTGTAAGGGGCGAGGCATGATTACCACCGAGCTTGTATTTATGGAACCCGTCACAACTGTTTGCGAGTATTGTGGCGGCATGAGATACAGTGATGAAGCGCTAAAATATACGGTTTGCGGTAAAACGATTGTCGATGTTTTGAATATGAGCGTTGAGGAAGCGGTGCCGTTTTTTGCAAATAATAAGAAGATTTCTGCTATGCTTGATGCATTGATGGAGGTAGGACTTTCGTATATTTCATTGGGGCAGCCCCTGTCAACTTTTTCCGGCGGTGAACGCCAAAGAGTTAAGCTTGCGCAAAATATAAAAAAGAAGGGAAGTATTTATATTTTGGACGAGCCTACAACGGGCCTGCATCCTGCGGATATTGAAAAGGTTGTAGATATCTTAGATGGTTTTGTTGAGCGCGGAAACACGGTTATTGTGATTGAACATAACACCGATGTTATGAAGCTTGCCGACTATATTATTGACATCGGACCCGACGGCGGTTTAATGGGCGGCGAAGTTGTATTTACGGGAACACCAAAAGAAATGATTGAAAACGCTGCAACCATAACAGCGAAGTATTTGAGGAAGTAAAAGGGGGAGCGGCGTGAAAAACCACGCTGAATAAGAAACATGAAAAACAAAGCTTTGGTCGTGATAGACCTTCAGAATGACATTACAAAAAATTACAGGGAGATTATAGATACTGTCAATCAAGCGATTGATCGGGCGGTTTCAAACAACATGGAGGTTGTTTATATTCGGCATAACAATCTGTCTGCCGGAACGAGAACATTTAAGCCGGGGACTCACGGTGCCGAGTTTGTTCCTGAATTGAAAATCGTATCAGAACATATTTTTACCAAAACAAAGAGCAATGCGTTAACAAGTGAAGAATTTGCCGACTTTGTCCGTTCAAACAATATCACCGAGTTTTTTATTGCCGGAGCAGATGCCACGGCTTGCATAAAATCCACCTGTTACAATATGAGCAAAGCGGGTTATACCGTTCATGTTTTGTCTGACTGT
>JAQXGO010000009.1 GCA_029006755.1 Clostridia bacterium
AAATGTCCTCTTCTTCTGTCATATCCCCTTCCGTATCTTCTGCATCATAAATCGGAATTTGGTTACCTTCTTCATCTACAAAATATGCATCCGGTTCATTATTTTGCTTTGCTTTCTTTGCAAGAATAATTACGAGGATCAGCAGAACAATGACTGCAATCGCAAGCCCTAAAACAAGAGGATTGATAACAGTCGCTGTAAAGTACACGTCCTTATCCGGTGCTTCTGGGGTTGCTGTCCATGTAAGCTTTGTCCCCAAAAAGCCCTTGCTGTCCGCATTGCTCTTTGTAAAGCCGAACGGGAAAGAGAAAGAGATGGTAGAACTTGCATCAGAGATCTTGTCCTTCATCCCTTGTTCAGCCTCATCAAATGCTGCCTTGTAGCTACTACTTCCATATAAGCTATATTTACCGGACACGGTATATGTCGTTCCAAACAGTTTGTTTTTCTGTTCTATCTTTAAACCATAGCCTTCTGCGTCCTGCTGCATGGGTGTTGTGACAAGAAATCTGCTCAAATACACACCGTTTGATAAATCGGACAAGGCAGGAAGCTTAACCTTCATCTCTGCACCAACCATTGTGCCATCATCCGGTGCAACAGCGCCATCTTCTATGACATTCCCATTCACATCTTTTTGTGTGATAGAGATTATTTCTTCCTTTGTACTTTCGCCATAGTATTCTTTTAATGCTTCGATTTCCGCAATAATATCAGCAGAACCTGTGCCGCCTGCTAACGTATACATTTCCTTCGGTGCGAAAATCGATGCGGTTACTTCAACATCTCCACCAACACCAACCTTTATATCGGTATTTTGTTTGTAACAACCGCTGAGTAAGGTGAGAACCATAATCAACGACAGAAGACTTGCTATCTTTTTCATAGCCGCTTCCCTCCTATTATTTATTCAATGGATTAATTATACCATTTTTTCCCCACACATGCAAGCTTTTTTTTCAATTACTTATCCTTTTTACAAATCTGACAATTCTCGCATATTCTTACTCTGCCACAAAATACCTGCATAACGGTTTCTAAAATCTCATGTCGCATATTTCCAGTAGCGTGATGTAATACAATTCTTTCCGGTGCCATAGTAATCAACACGCTTAATAGAACATCATCTTTTGTCAATGTGCCCTGCGCCTCTGCAAAAAAAATGTCTTCCATACAGGCATCCTGTATAGGCACTTCATTTTCGTCTAAAAAGATACATGTATCTTTATCCATTATGACATGCAACACCTCAACAAGACCGGGCTGCATACTGACAAAATATTGCAAAAGAGCAATGAATTCTTCATACTCTTTTTCTGTAATATAATTCCCGGCAACCTTATCTACAATCTGCCGAAGCATATTTCGATATTCCTTTAATCGAAATCTAACAAAACCATCTATGGATAATACATCTGATGCAGCTAAAAACTCATACAGGCGAGTTTCAATATAATGTGCCCGTTTGCCCGGTGCTGTTTTTTCCACCGTACCCACAGCATCTCGCAATATCTTTTGTCTTTCCATCGGATTCAGATATCCATGCTCAGCATTGACAATTTCGGATAAGTATTTATTCTCATACTCATCTATAATAGTCCCTGTTAATGAAAGCGCTAAGGAGCGCTTTAACTGTTGCATATCCTCTGCGGAAGCAGCCACAAAGGTTATGCCCTCATCGCGCGGTAGCACCTGAATGCCTTGAATAACAGGAATGTTTTCCTCGTTCAAGTGTCCAGTGACGGACAAACTGTGTTGCAAACACTCACCTTCTTTTTTATTCAGTCAACAGCGGAATGACGGAACCAACATCCATAGGTATAGGAATGCTTCCTTCTTCAATTTTTATGCTATATTTTTTTAAAAAGGCATATATTTCCTTTTTGGATGGATGATTTTTTACAGCTCCGGTAAAATACATGGTTTTTTTGTCTAAAAGAAAGGCAGCACCGCCAAGAAAGCCATAGGGGAACCCTTCCAAGCTGACTCCCCCGGGCAAAACTTCCAAAACATCAAATCCAATTTGCCTTGCCGCATGCGCAATGCCTTTATCTGCTGTAATAATCGCCTCTTCACAAACCGGTACAACAGAGCACTTCGTATAGCCCTGTTTTACATGAACAACCGGAATATTATGCTCAACAAAATAATCTAAAGCAACCGGATCTGTTATTTTTGTATTATGAAACGCTACCCTTCCCACTCTTGCTATATTATATGCAGCATCTTGTGGGTAGGTACGCCCTATTTTTGTTTTTCCGCATAAAACAGTAAATCCAAGAGGAAATAGTATTCTTTGATAGTAATCGAAAGCTTCCGGACATACAATAACGGTGTTTCCGTCCAAATGGCATACTTGCAAATCTGCATGTTTTGCCATAGATGGTACAAGGCAGGAAATCTTAATTGGATCAATTCTTTTATGGATTGGAATGCTTATACTTGCAATGGCGGTATTCACTCGTTTTTCAGGTAAATTTGGGATCGACACAATTTGCATACGTATGCACCATTCCTTTCAAATTTTCATACAATGCAGTACAGTCATTCTTGGCTGTTTATATATAGAAGGGACGTATTCCTCCAAAGATGCAGATTGCATCCAAGAATACGTCCCTTCCTGATTATGCTATAACGATGGAAAAGCATTCTGCGAAAGATCTGCTCTTTCCCCCGCAATATACGCATAATATCCGGCGCAGGAAATCATTGCACCATTATCTGTACAAAGCTGTCCGCTCGGCATAAATACTTCTGCATTTTGCAGCTTAGCTGCTTTCTGCATCTCTTTTCTAAGGCATGTGTTGGCGGCAACGCCGCCTGCAAGTGCAATCTTTCTAATTCCTCGTTCACGCGCGGCCTGCAGGGTGACATGCACAAGAACGTCAACTACTGCTTTTTGAAAGGATGCAGCAATATCTTCCCTGCAAATCTTTTCTCCTTTTTGCTCTGCGGTATGAACATAATTAATGACCGCTGTCTTAACGCCGCTAAAACTAAAGTCAAGACCATGTATTGGTCTGGGGAACGGAATACAAGCTTTTCCTTTTTCCGCAAACGCACTTACTTTTGGCCCGCCGGGATAACCAAGCCCCA
>JAQXGO010000010.1 GCA_029006755.1 Clostridia bacterium
CCGTCCGAATAAAGCTTTGCTGCAAAATTTGCCATAGTTGCAAGATTTTCGCGGTCGGATAATAGCTGAAGCTCCATATCGTCTTTAATTTGCTTGGTCTGCATATGCAAATTTTCATATGCCTCATCTTCTGCCGCATAGTAAAAATAACTAACCGTAGTCAAAAATACTATACACAAAAGAATAGCTGCTATTATCGTATATAAAATATTGTTTTTTCTGTGTTGTTTTTTTCCGTACTTTATTGCCATATCTATTCCTTCATATTTATAATTCAAATATACATACACTATAATTATATCATACAAATCCAATATTGTCAATTTCTATACTGTTTTTCAAGCAAAACTGTTGTGTAGGTTTGCCGTTATTGACATGGAAGAAGAAGCGTGATATACTAAGAAACAATGGAAGAATGGGGGAATTTGTATGCGAGAACGAGAGTATTATATCAATAAGGGCGGGCTTTTAGGCATAGGCGCGAACCTGCTTTTATTTATTGTGAAATTTCTTGTCGGATTCTTTACCGGGAGCATTTCGGTCACAGCAGATTCGTTTAATAACCTGTCGGATATGGGATCATCTGTGGTCAGTATGATCGGCCTTAAGTTGGCAGGGCGCCCATCGGATGCGGAGCATCCTTTCGGACATGGGCGGATCGAGTATATTTCCGGCGCCGTGGTGGCTGTCATTATTCTACTTTTGGGCATAGAACTTGCCCGGGATGCGTTTTTTAAAATTCTGCATCCCGCGCCAATGCGCTTCGGCATTGTGCCGCTGGTGCTTTTGTGCCTGACTGTGCCGGTCAAGCTGGGGCTTGCGGCATATAACCGCCGGGTCGGCAAGATGGTGCAGTCCCCCACGATGCTGGCCGCGGCAAAGGATAGCCTCAATGATGTGCTCGTGACAGCGGCCACCATTGTTTCGGCTATTGTTTCTTTGTTTTCGCCGTTGCCTCTCGATGGGTATATTGGCGTAGGCGTGGCGGTTTTCGTTATTCTCTCCGGCGTTGGCATCTTAAAGGATACGTTAGGGCCGCTCTTGGGACAGGCACCGCCGAAGGAGATGGCAAATGAAATTGCGGAAAGAATTCTTTCCTTTGAAGGCATACGGGGAATTCACGATCTTATTTTGCATAACTACGGGCCGGAAAAGTACATCGGCTCGGTGCACGCGGAGGTGCGCGCGGATGGCGACCTTTTGAAAATCCATGATGTGATTGACAATGCAGAACGGCAGATTCGGGAGGAAATGGGCGTTTTGCTTTGCATTCATATGGACCCGGTGGAAACCGATGATGCACTGACATGCGAACTGAAAGAAAAAATGCAAGAAATCATTGCAGAGATTGACCCTGCGCTTACGCTGCATGATTTTCGGATTGTGAGCGGGGACACGCACACGAACCTCATTTTCGATGTTGTCCTGCCGCCCAAATGCCGCATGAAGGAGAAAGTAATTCAAGCGGAAATCGATAAAGCACTTGCCACCATGCACAAAACCTATTTTACGGTCATTACCTTTGAAAGAAGCTTTGTGTAAAAATTTAATACTTTCTTAAGATTTTGTTTAGGAATTTTCAAGCTGTATCGGATATACTGTACTTGTGCACAAGGATATGAAAGCTTGAAAGGAGAGAGAAGGAATGAAAAACAAAAAACTGGCAATGGGACTTTGCACCGCAGGCATTGGCGCAGTCCTTTTAGTAACCAGTGCCTTGGCAGATATGGCGCTTGGCTCCGGCTATCAGAAGCTGAAGGATGCAGTGAAGGAAACGGCAAGTGCAACGGCAGAAAGATATGAAAGCTTTTCCGCAATAGCGAATATGGAGGTGCGGATAGACGAAACGCTGATTGTTTCCATGAGTGCAAAGGAAAAGTATGACAATCAAAACCATCGGAAGGAAACCATAACAACAACGATGGACCCTACAGGAACAAAGGAAGGGTATACCTACGAGGATGACAACGTCCGTGTTTTCTACGAGCCGGCGGACGAAAAACCGTATAAAGTCATGCAGAATGTATATAGAGACAAGGACCGGCCGATGCTTACCAATCCCTTTGAAGATGAATATGCAAAAGATGCTGAACGGATTGTGGATGCGGCTGTCGGCAATTTGCAGGATTTAATCATGGTAGAGGAAACTGACGGCAAGCGCATTTATGCGGGTGAGATGACCGATGCAGAGATCCCGGCACTCATCAATGCGGTTGGATCGGTTGTCGCAAAATATTCTATGCCGAGCAATATCTGCGCACAAGAGTTTGTGCAGGATGTTTATATTGCAAATGTGGACGGCAAGGCTGTTGAAAACGGCGAAGGGATTCTGGAAAGCATGGTTGGGCATGTCACCATAATGGGGAAGGACGATGTCGGCAACGCGCACACGATGCAAATCGGCATGTCCATACAGATAGAGGAGGTCAATACCACCGAAATAGAGCCTTTTGACGAAACCCGTGCAGATGCAGAACGGATTCAAACGTATAGAGCGGAAGCGGAGATCAATGAAAAATATGTCGGCACATACACAAGCAATATTGTTCGGGAAACAGAAGATCAGTTTGAAAAAGTCGGCGAAAGAACGCTTACCATTACAGCGATAAAGGACGGTCTGGTGATCGGTACGTATACAGAAACAAAAGAGGGCGAAAGTCAAAGCTATACCGTTCGCGGCGAAATCTCCGAGGAAACACCGCGGCAAGTCAAGGCAACCTACAAGGACGAAAACGGCGAGGAAAAGTATATGATGATGGATTGCCTCACCTCCGGTACAGCGGAGATTTACATTTCGCTTGACATAACGCTGCTGGAGGATGGTTGGACCTCGAAAAATGATTCCTTTAGTCTGCAAAGAGTATTCTAAAAAAGCAATGGGGGTGGAAAAGACGATAGAGGATTTGCACCCTCTGTACGGAAAGGATTTTCAATATGGATAAGGCAATCATCCTGGAGCATGTAACCAAGAAGTATAAAAATGGCCGCGGCATTGAAGACATCAGCCTGACCGTAGAAAAAGGGGAAATCTTTGGTTTTTTAGGGCCGAACGGCGCGGGCAAAACCACAGCAATGAAAGTCATGACCGGCCTGATTACGCCGGATGCCGGCAAGGTTATTTTAGGAGGGTATCCGCTTGAAACGGCGTTTGAGGCGGCGATGCAGTGCGTTGGCAGCATTGTGGAAAAGGTTTCGCCCTTTCCTGCGCTTACCGCATACGAAAACATGCGCTTTTGTGCGCGCTTTTACAAGGGCGTCGATGATGCCCGCATTGAGGAATGTTTGCAAATGACCGGCATTTTACCTTTTAAGAATGAACGGGTCAAGAATTTTTCTTTAGGCATGGAACAGCGCATGGGCATAGCAATGGCCATATTGTCGAACCCTTCGATCCTGATATTGGATGAGCCTTTAAACGGATTGGATGTGGAAGGCATGGTAGAAATGCGCCATCTGTTTCAGCGGCTTTCGGAAACGCAAGGAACAACCATTTTCATTTCGAGCCATCTGATTCATGATGTAGAGCTGACTTGCAGCCGCGTGGGGCTTGTTTTAAACGGCAAGATTTTGGCAACGCGCTCTATGGAAGATGTTCTGCGGGATTTCTCTACGCTGGAAAACTTTTATTTAAGTGAGGTGGGAGAAGGTGCTTAAGGCTGTATATATCAATGAACTGTATAAGCTTCGCAAAAAGAAAAAAATAGCAGTTTCCGTTGTGCTGACGGTGATAGCGGTGATCATCGCAACAGCAGGCGCAGCGCTTTTGGATAACTTTGGCGGTGTACGCATTGCCGGTACGGCTTCCCTGCCCATATTGGTTTGCAGCGTGCTGGCGTATAGCCTTTGGCCGATTTATGCCATTTTGGTTACAGTGGATGTGTTTGGTGGAGAATTCCGGGATCAAACCATGAAGATGACACTGCTGCGGCCGGTGTTGCGCTGGAAGGTATATCTGGCTAAGCTTGCTGCCTGCATAACCTATGTGGCGGCAAGCCTTGTCCTGACACTGGTTTTAACCGTGGTCGCCAGCTTGTGCCTTGGCGTTGAGGTGGCGTTTTTAAAGGATTTGGCGGCCTATGCGCTCACCCTCATCCCGCTTGCAGTTTTTGTCACCATGGTCGCATTTCTTTCCCTGCTGATTAAAAGCACGGGCGGTGCCTTTGCCCTTTCTGTCGGCCTTTTTCTGCTGATGCAGATATTTGGCGTTGTAAACAGCCACATGGATAGCTTTCTGTTTACGTCTGCATTTTCATGGTATCGGCTGTTTGGAGGAGCGACAATGTATGGCGGCAAAATTCTGCGGGTGTTCGGCATGCTGGTAGGCAATGCAGCCCTTTGGGGCGGCCTTGGCCTCTATCTGTTTGAAAAGAGAGATCTATGAGTATTCGAAACCGATTTCTATATCAAAATGCTTTGATTTTGGCGGCGACGATTTTCGTCACCGTCTTGTCTTCCTATATATTCAGTGGCATTTATGGCGGCCTGCATCGCAGTGAACGTGTAGAAACCGTGCTTTTGGCAGAACATACAACGGTGGCAGATACGCTATCGATAGGCGCTGTGCAAATACGTGAAATCTTGATTGCCGCAGAAGGACAGGAAAAAGAATATACCTATAATAATATAGCCTATTTTGTCAAAGTAGAGAAGTATAAGGCCGGCGGTGTGGACTACACGCTGATTACGCTTACGCCGAGAGATAAGGAGAACGGATATAACCAGGGGCTGATTCGTGTAACCTTATGTGCATTTGGCGCAAGCTTTGCCATCGCTTTGTTTGTTGCTTGGGTCTATAACGGCAAGCACATGGTTTGCCCGATTGAAAATTTGCAACGTGCTACAAACGATCTTGTAACCGGGAAGCTCGACAAGCACATCCGGATTGAGGGGGAGGGTGAGGTGCGTGCACTTGCACAATCTGTGGAGCTATTGCGTCAACGACTTTTGGAGGCAGACTCGGAAAGAAATAAGGCAGAAGAAGAACGGAAATTCCTTATTTCCAGCATTTCGCACGATCTTAAGACCCCTGTCGCGGCAGTGCGCGGCTACATTGAGGGGGTGCAGGAGGGCATTGCGGATACGCCGGAGAAAAAACAGCAATATTTAGAGAAAGCAGTGAAAAAAACAACGCTTTTGACCAAAATGATAGAAGATTTGCTCTTATATGCACGGCTTGACATGCAGCAAATTCAGTTTACGCCGGAGCGCACCGAGATCGGCGCTTATGTGCAGGATGTTTTAGAGGATAGGGCCATTTTGACTGCTGTGGCAAAATTGGAGAATACACTGCATAGGAAAACCTATGTCAGCATTGACCGGGTACGCTTTGCGCGGGTTTTACAAAATATTTTGGATAACGCAAACAAATATGCAGGGGAATCGCCGGTTACGGTATCGCTCTACGAAACGAAGGCCTCTGTTATTATTGCAGTTACAGATACAGGCTGCGGGATTCCGAAAGATGCTGTCGACAAAATTTTCACGCGCTTTTATCGGGTGAATGATGCACGTACAGCGGACGGGTCCGGTGGGCTGGGACTTGCCATTGCAAAACAACTCACAGAGGGGCTCGGCGGAAAAATCTGGGCAGTCAGCGAAGAAGGCAAGGGGACAAGTATTCGTATTGCTCTGCCAAAGGAGGATGGAGATGAAACGAATCCTGATCATTGAGGATGACAAAAGCATTTCGGAAATACAAAGGGACTATCTTACCATGAGCGGATATGCGGTGGACTGTGCCTTTGATGGCGAGGAGGGCCTCGCTAAGCTGCGGCAAGGCGGCTTTGACCTTGCGATTTTGGATATTATGCTCCCGAAAATGGATGGCTTTTCGATTTTGGAAACGCTGGCGGAAGAAAAACGGATTCCCATCCTGGTGGTTTCAGCAAGAGATGAAGAGTTTTTTAAGATACGCGGCCTGAATTTAGGCGCAGATGATTATATTATCAAGCCCTTCAGTATGGCAGAGCTTGTTGCAAGAGTCAAGAATCGGCTGAAGGTTTACGATAAAATGAAAGATAAGCCAAAAGACAGTATACAAATTCGGGATTTATCGATTCACAAGGAAGATAGAAGAGTTTTTGTGCAGGACAGAGAGGTGACGCTCACCCAAAAGGAGTTTGACCTTTTATGCTTCTTGGCAGAGAACCCCAATCGTGTGTATGATAAAGAATCCCTTTATGAAAAGGTGTGGGGGTTTGATGCCCTGAGCGATACCACGACCGTCACAGTACATATGGCACGTATACGGGAAAAGATAGAGGCGAATCCGGCAAAACCGCAATACATAGAAACAGTCTGGGGTGCAGGGTATCGAATGCATGGATAAAAGGAGCCGTAGCAAAATGATTTATAAAAGTCTTTTTGCTACGGCTCCTTTTGGGGCTGGAGAAAAATCGTGCAGAATGGACAAACTGCGCCAAAGCCGCAGGCTTTGGGTTCCCGAAGGCGTACATAGGTACGTCGAGAGGCGAAGTTTGTTCATAGCATAAAGTATTTTTAGAAATGCATGGTTTAGCGAATTTCCACCCTAACTTTTTGACTCTTATAAGCCTGATCCGCATATTCTCAAGAATCGTATGCTTTATGCGGTCTGTGCATTTTTCTACATCTCCTTGGGGCCGGAGAAAAATAGTGCAGAATGGACAAACTGCGCCAAAGCCGCAGGCTTTGGGTTCCCGAAGGCGTACACAGGTACGTCGAGAGGCGAAG
>JAQXGO010000011.1 GCA_029006755.1 Clostridia bacterium
TGATTATACAGCCTTTAAGCGTGATATTATTTATTACATGAAGGATGGACAATCCATAGGAATTATTCACGGCACACCTACATACGGCGTGACGCATATTATAACCCTTTGGGGCGTAGAGATTGACCATAATAATGAAATCACCGCACTTTTTGTTACCGATTCCGATGACTACGAACAGGAAAACATCGGTATGAAAAGAATGCTTCTCAAGAAAAACAGCAGCGGCTACCCCATCATAACAACAAAGACCAACGACAATAACACAGGGGCAAAAATTCTGGAATTTGTCCCCTTGTCCTTAGGAGAGGACCTGTTTAGGAGAACGCCAATTGAGAGGACGCATGGGAAATCGTTGTATTTGCGCTGATGGATGGCTAATTGTTTCGCAAAATCTTCAAAATAGCGTAGCAGCTATTGAAACTACTACGCTATAAAAGTCTAACTTTTTGGGTCACATCACATTGACGTCCTTAAATTTATGATTATTATTTAGAATGCTTTTCGACAAATCGGCCAATTCTCTTTAATGCTTCCGTGATTGTTCCAATTGAATATGCATAAGAACAACGTATATAGCCTTCTCCACTTGCACCAAAGGCATTCCCTGGAACAACAGCAACATTTTCTTCATCCAACAATCTTTCGGCAAAGGTGGTAGAACTAAATCCGGTGGATTGAATACAAGGGAATGTATAAAATGCGCCGTGCGGTTCAAAGCACGACAACCCCATTTTTCGGAATCCATCAACCATCAGGCGTCGACGGTGGTTATACTCCTCCCGCATCATAGCAATATCTTTATCACCATGATTTAAAGCTTCAATAGCCGCGTATTGGCTGACAGTGGGTGTGCACATAATTGCGTATTGGTGTACTTTTGTCATCACTTTGATTAGCGGTGTAGGGCCGCAGGCATAGCCAAGCCTCCAGCCGGTCATAGCGTAGGCTTTTGAAAATCCGCTAACTAATATGGTCCTTTCTTTCATACCTGGAATAGATGCAATGGAAACATGCTCTGCATCATAGGTCAATTCGCCATATATTTCATCACTTAATACTATTATATCCGTGTCACGCAGTATTTCTGCAATTTCCTCTAAATCCTTTTTCCGCATAATACCTCCTGTGGGGTTGTTTGGAAAAGGGAAGACAAGCAACTTGGTTTTAGGGGTAATTGCAGCACGAAGCTGATCTGCTGTTAAGCGAAACTCGTCCTCTGCTTTGGTAACAACCGGCACAGAGATACCGCCCGCTAATGTAACACAAGGAGAATAGCAGACAAAGCTTGGTTCCGGAACTAAAACTTCATCGCCCGGTGCGACAATGGTGCGTATCAAAAGATCAATTGCTTCGCTGCCACCTACAGTAATTAAAACTTCGCCTTGCGGGTCATATTCCACGTGAAAGCGACGAGCAAGATAGTTAGACACCGCCTGCCTGAGCTCACTCAGGCCGGAATTGGAGGTATAGTATGTATGTCCTTTCTCTAAAGAGTATATGCCGGCATCCCGAATATGCCAGGGCGTTACAAAATCCGGCTCACCAACACCGAGAGAAATAGCATCCTTACGTTCTGCAACAATATCGAAGAATTTCCGTATGCCGGAAGGGGGAATAGCAGCAACATGTTGATTTAGTATATTGTCATATGAAATCATAATGTAATGATGCTCCTTTCATCCTTTTGTGGCTTTTGATAGATGATACCGGAGTCTTTATAGGTTTTTAATACAAAATGCGTACCGGTACTTACCACAGCATCCATGGGTGCAAGCTTTTCTGCCACAAAGAGGGCAACTTCTTTCATTGTTTTGCCTTCAATAATAAGTCCAATATCAAAACTGCCCGACATAAGCCAAACCGTTTTTACATGTTCATACTGATAAATGCGCCGGGCTATGTTATCAAAGCCTTCGCCATGCTGCGGCGTACAGCGCAGTTCTATAAATGCAGTAACTCGTTCTGAGTCCGCTTGGTCCCAATCGATTAAAAGCTTACTACCAACAATTATACCATTATCGCGCAAAGCTTGTATTTTTTCACGGACTTCGTCTAAATCGCGATTTAACATTACGGCAATCTGTTCCGGTGTTACCTGGCAATCTTTTTCTAATATTTCTAAGATTTTTTGCATAATTAAAAATCACTCCTTTCTATATATTATAAAGCAATAGAAAATTAAATGCAATAAGATTTTTTGTCAATTTAATATTTTACAGAAAATAATATATATATTTAACTCAATATCGAATATAAACAGAAAAAAATAAGGAATTTAAGTAATATTTCAAAAAAATTATTGAAGTAAAAGAAAAATTTAAACATATTTTAAGAAATGAAGAAGGAGTCATAGCAAAAAGATTTTATCATCATTTTGCTATGGCTCCGTTTGGCAACAATTAATTTTAGTTTTCAGTTAAGCGTTTCGTGTCAAGGGCAATCAT
>JAQXGO010000012.1 GCA_029006755.1 Clostridia bacterium
ACTAGTGGAAGTCGATTTTGCCATAAGTGAAATTTTATATGTTGCACCATTTTCTAATGCCGGGATTTCGTAGGATGCGTTACGTAAGGCATTTGAGCACACAAATAATGTATTGCCATCATAAGATTGAGTATCGGAGACTAAGGAAATACCATAGTCTGAAGTACTTTCATCGGGTACCCACTGTGAACCGCTGTTAGCATCTGGTTCATGTGAAGAACCTTTTCCATATACCCAACCGACAGGCTGTTTATAATTGGAATCACTGGTTTTTGTCATAACTGTTTCAAAATCACCATTCAGCATAAGCTCGTCGCTTTCATAAGCAGACAACTGAATATCATCGAAATAAACGGTTGTATCAGTTGTACTATTTACTTTTCGTTGCACCAGACAGTACAGGAAATTCGCATCGCTTCTGCCTCGCACAATCCATTCCATGGGAAACCAGGTATCTGTAGGCATATTCGTATCTTTCAACTTAATCCCGGGGCGGTCATTCGTATTGACACTATTGCCAGCCAAATAAAGCTGTGCAAATCCACCATTCATTTCTGCACTGTCAAAGTAGAACATGGCGGATAATTTGTAGGCTTTGCCTGTTTCCAAAGTAGGCAGCGTGATTTTTACATAAGCATTATTATCTCCCGAAGTTAAGGCTGAAACCTTCATGCAATTTCTGCCGCCCACTACAGCGGCCGTAATGTTTGTGTCCAGGCTTGTTTTTTCACCCGCTTTTACACACGTCGGCAGCCCTTCTTCGAAATCTGCATGGAAGGGAATTGTGTCGGTAGCTGCACTCGCGGGGAGCACAAAAAGCATAGCCGCAATCATGGTTGATACAATCAGTAATGCCAATCCTCTTTTTTTCATAAAAAATACCACCTTTCATTTATTGTTAACGCTTTTGCGCTAAGCACTTTATTAACCAATAAGAAATATTTTATTTCAGTGTTTAAACAGACCTTCCCATCGTTATTGACGGGGTAAACCGCAACACAGTCAAGCTATGGGTTTTCCTAAGCACCTGGCTTGGCGGCTTTCTACTGCACTAGCGTAGCCGAAATGGCTTCGTTTTTATAACACTCGGCAATATCCCGGTAACCCTTTTTCCTAAAGTAGATCCATACTTTTCTCATAAATGCTTTATCCTACCTAAATACTGGTTTTCAAGAACAATGTTATGTTCCCGTCCGCCATCAATATTGCCACTCAAATAAATAGGTGCTTTAATGCCTTTGGACTCGGCCAGGATGGCACCTCCAATTAAGACACTATTTATAATAAAACAAGATGCATAGGTGGAAAGGCCGCCCATTTTGAAGTTTCCAACATCTATACAGGCATCCCCGTATGGCACACCGCAATCAATGAACAGATCAACATGTTTATGCAATTGGCCGCCCTTTTCAAAATAGTTCGAGGAGGCAACGCCAATCACATAAACTCCGGCTTCTCTTGCGGAATCAGCAACTTCACAGGGTACAGTGTTTTTGCCCGATGCGGAGAACACAACCAAAATATCCTTCTTTTCCACTTTATATCTTCTGAAAATTTCTGAACCGATGCCGGTCATCTTCTCCATACGACTCGACTTCGCGGCACCGTTATGGAGCATTAAATCAGTATCCAGCATGGCAGATACATTGGCTAGGCCGCCGGCGCGGTAGAAGGTATCGAGGGCAGGAATGTGAGAGTGACCGCAACCGAAAATATGAACAAGGCCATCATTTTCAATAACATCACAAATCTTTTCCTGGGCTTTTTGAATATTCTCTTTTTGGCTTTCCTCAATGATTTTGAGGTTTGCTATGATTTTATTCAAATATTCACTCATTTTTTAAGCACTCTTTTATAGTTCTCGCCGATTCTATCCCAAAGGGCAATGGGATCCTTCGCAGCAACACTGGTGCCGTAGCCGCCCCGGTATGTCCAGGTGGCCAGACGGTCAACGCCTAAGGATTCGTACAAATCCACAACCTTATCAATTTGGGCAAAATCTGCCGGGCGATTATTATAGCCCATAAGCCAACGTTCAGATTGCTTGCCGTATTTTTTCGCTATTGCGACAGTACGCTCTGTAATATCACGGAAAAAGCTTTCTGGCAGCGTCCAGTTAATGATTGTGGTGGAGAATACGTCAAAGTACGGACAGGCGGCAACCATTTCCCAGTTGTCATATCCGCGAAGCTCAGTGATATAGTATGTATTCATAGTAGCGTGTACGCAGCAGGTGATTTCAAGATTCGGATTATATTCCTTTAAAGCACGGGATGTATCGGATAGTGTAAAGAGCGCCTCGCGCCATCTGAACTGCTTTACATCATCATTCATAAATTTCGGCATTTCATAGCCGTAGTAATCCTCAAACTTTTTCATGCATTCCGGACAACGGCAGGCCCAATCGTCACCAGCACCGCCGGTGATGGAAGCATAGGATTTTGGGTAGGCATAATGGGGTTCATCCCAGAAAAAGCCGTCTACCTCTGTCTCCCTGGCAAGCTTCAAACAAATATTTTTGAAGTAATCTCGGAAGGAATTGGTGTTAAAGCAAGCAGCATTTAATACCTCGCCGGTGTAAGCAGACACCTGACGATGATGGATGTTATTCTGCAGAAATACGCTAACCTGCTCGCCGCCGAAATATTTGCCGATGCCCCAGGTGTCTGCAATGACACGAAGGCCAAGTTCGTGTGCGGCCTTTACTATGTTATTTATATTGGGAAACCAAAAGTCCATATCAAACTCTGTGATAGCTAAAATTACAGTATCACAGCCGTGATCCTTCATTTCCTTAAAATCTACAATTGCGTGTTCTACGTAATTCAAGCCGTAGTAGCTGACTGCAGTATGTTTAATTGCCATGGTATAATCCTCCTCACATTTATCATTATCATTCTACAGGAAAGTTTCATTTTTGTAAACCCATTTTTCGCAACCAAAGGTGTATATTTCACAACTAAATGAGAATTGTAGTAAAAGGCTTGTTTTTTTATGAAAAATATAATATACTGTAGTTATAGTCAAAAAAATAAATGGGTATATTTTTGCAAAAAGGTAAAAAATTAGCATGGAGGATAAATTATGTTTTTTAACGAACCGTATGTGGCGATAAAGATTCTTTCTGTATTGGAGCTTGAATGGGGAGAGAATAATCGATATGCAGAGGGAAGACCCTATCATGCTCTTTCTTTCCGACTGCATGGAGGTGCGGATTTTTTCTATAGCAATAAGAAGGTTCATGTCACAGCAAACGATCTTTTATATGTGCCCAGCGGTATGCCTTATCGGATGACACATTCTGCAGAGCATCTCTATGTTGTACATTTTGATATATTGGACAAAACAAAGTTTTCAGACTTTTCACTTTTTACTCCTCACAATAAATATGAATTTCAAAACCTATTCCGAACTCTTTATACCGAATGGACAAGCAACCAAATGGGATATCAGTACAATTCCGCTTCTATTTTTTATAAAATTATGCGAGAAATAATGAAGGAGCGTTGGAAACAGCTTCCCATTTCTTCTTCCCAGCGGCTCACGGAGGTAGTTGATTACATTCATTCTAATTTCACAGACAGCGAGATGACGGTGCATATGTTGGCAAATAAATTTGGCACCAGCGAAACTTATTTCCGAAGCGTTTTTAAATCGGTCATGCATAAGAGTCCTCTTAGGTACATCCGTGATCTTCGGGTGAACTATGCGTTGGAACTGCTTCGTTCCGGGTATTATTCTGTTACAGAAATTGCGGCAAAAAGCGGATTTACCGACCCTAAATATTTTTCTAAGATCATGAAGGAGGAATTTCGTATGCCGCCTTCTGTTTTAAAGAAGCAATAGTCAATTGTACATTTTTATTTTAACAGTTTTGTTCTATGATTGAGAAACGTAAAGATAGATTGCATGCATACAGCATGGGGTGAAACGACGAACGTCTGATGAAATTACATTTGAACTTATCTTGTTTTGCTGTATCAATTGTATTTTTAGAGCATATTTCAGTATAGTAAAAGACAGCAAAGTATACATACTTCGACAGCTTTTAAATAAAAAAGGAACTATTTCAATTTCTTAGTGAAATAGTTCCTTTTTGGTGACCCCTACGAGAATCGAACTCGTGTTACCGCCGTGAAAGGGCGATGTCTTAACCGCTTGACCAAGGGGCCGCGTGGTAGCGGCGAGTGGGCTCGAACCACCGACCTAACGGGTATGAACCGTTTGCTCTAGCCAACTGAGCTACGCCGCCATCTCCAAAACGCAAAATTTATTATACTATGTATAAACTGAATTGTCAATACTTTTTTGTAATTTATTTATATTTATTTTTATTTTTTTATAATCTGCTATATTTTTCAAAGTTTTCTGCAATTGAAACACCTAATCTCTTGCAGCTTTAAAGAGAAGGGAATTTCACTTCTGGTTTTTATCGACAAGAATTGTATTTATAAAAAGCTTCCTTGCAAAACAAAAAGGCAATCAGCCTTTCTTCTGAAAAGCCGCATGCCTTTATTGCACACGTGATTCATCTCTTATCAAAACTCGTAATGAACACTTCTGTGTTTGTTCCGAACTTCTTACTCTCTTCCATAATAAAACTGCAGACATTTATCCGCAATTTTATCATATAACACATTAGGATTTCTTAAATATGTAATATTATTCCGCACCTTTTTTTACGGCTTCCGCATTTTTCTTCTGAATATCAGGATACATAGAAAGCATAGGTTCAATCTCTTTATTACGGAAGTGACGGTCACAATAATTTTTTGTACATTTATATACCAATGGTGAAAGAACAAGCACACCTATCAGGTTAGGAATCATCATAAGACCGTTAAATGTATCCGAAAGATCCCACGCAAGATTTTCGCCCATAACCGCACCGCCGAATACTGCGGCAACAAAAATTATCTTATACGCAATTGTGGATTTGGTTCCAAACAAATATTCACACGCTTTTGTTCCGTAATGGCTCCAGCCAAGCACTGTCGAAAATGCAAACAGCAAAAGGGCGATTGCTACAAATCCCGTACCTATGGGGCCAAACATCGCACCGAATGTCTGACCTACAAGTGAACCACTATTTGTAACAGAATCAACCACTTTACCTGTTTCAAGATCTATCAGACCAGATGAAAGTATAGAAAGCGCAGTGAGCGTACATACAACTATTGTATCGGCAAAAACTTCAAATATTCCCCACATTCCCTGTCTTACAGGTTCTTTAACATTGGAGTTTGAATGTACCATAACAGAAGAACCAAGACCGGCTTCGTTCGAAAATACGCCTCGTTTCATACCCATCTGCACAGCAAGTTTAACTCCCGAGCCGACAATACCGCCGCCTATTGCCCTAAGACCGAATGCACCTTTGAATATTGATACAAATACAGCACCCAGTGATGATACGTGCATAATGCATATCATAACAGTACCCAAAATATAGAGAATAACCATAGAGGGAACTATTTTTTCGGTTACTAAAGCAATTCTTTTCAGACCGCCAACAACAACAAGACCTACAAGAATCAGAATGACTATGCCGGTTACGAATTTTGGAATACTGAACGCATCAAGCATATTTGTTGCAATGGTGTTCACCTGTGTCATATTGCCGATGCCGAAAGATGCAAGCAAGCAGAAACAACTGAATAATACGGCAAGTATCGAACCGATATACTTACAGCCTTTTTTTGCGCCAAGACCGTTCTTCAAATAGTACATTGCTCCGCCTGACCATTCGTCTTTGTCATTCTTAATTCTAAACAAAATACCGAGAACATTTTCGGAATAGTTTGTCATCATACCGAAAAATGCAATGATCCACATCCAAAACACTGCTCCAGGACCACCTGTAACAATAGCCGATGCAACACCGGCAATGTTACCTGTTCCAACTGTAGCTGCAAGAGCTGTACAAACACTCTGGAACTGTGAAATTGATTTGTCATCAGTGTGCTTTGTAACATGTTTGTCGCCAAAGATAGCGCCGATGGTTTTTTTAAACCAGTGCCCCACATGAGAGATTTGGAAAAACTTTGTGAGAATTGTCATCAGCACACCGACAAATGCCAAGAGAATGAGTGCAGGCCAACCCCACACAAAACCGTTTACTGCATCATTGACTTTTTCAACGATGTTTAAAAAACCAACCATATAAATACCCCTTTGATATTTTATTTTTTACAAAATAAAAAGAGCCGTATGCAAATGCAAACCGCTCCAAAAAATCAAGGCAGGAAGATAAAAAGAAAACATGATGCTGTTATAGCAATCTTCTCCGTCCTTTTGCCTGAGAGATCAGCTGTGCAAATACAAAATGTTACAGCCTTACACCTTCGGCACCCGATTAACTGTGTTATCATGGCTTCTCCGGAGCACATTATCGCTACGAAATTGATACAGTCATATACTATATCACGGCAATCTACGCCATCGCTTCTTACCGTCTTCCGTATGACTCAGAATTATTTTGTCGAATTTTATTTAATTATATCATATTGCAATTCATACTTCAAGTGTTTTTTGAATATTTATGTGTTTTCATTGACAATTGAACAATGGAACTATATACAAATTTATAAAATACTTGCAATATGCATAGAAGTGTGGTATACTTATTAAGGTGCGTTGAAAGGTTGCTG
>JAQXGO010000013.1 GCA_029006755.1 Clostridia bacterium
AAGCTCTAAAAGTTCACGCATGCCTTTTATTCGCTGCGCAATTTCCATAATTTTTTCATCCATTTTATTCGCCTCCATACATCTGATCCATATTGTGATTGCCACAATGAAAGCTTTATATATCTTTATTCATGATATGCAGAAAGAAAGCACATGGGATTATCCCAAAGCAAGCGCTGCGCGTACGCCTTACCACATATGCGGCGGAGCCTTGCTGCGATGATTGGAGAGAGAGGTGCACGAGTGGTTAGGTTGTGACAATCAGAGGCCACAACAAATACAAGATGATTCCGAAGTAGTTTGCGTACGAAAAGTGCAGTACGCAATCCAAAGCGATAAAAAAGGGAGTGTGCATCAACTTGCAGCAGGGCACCGTTTTCTACGAGCATTCGGGAAAATGCAAGTCTGTTTTTACAACGAAAGCTCCGTTCCACATGTGCCAAAACCGGAATAAAACCATTTTGCCGCATTTGCAGAACAATTTGCAGTACAACCTGCGTTGACAAAAGAGAAGAAAGCTCAACCAGTACATATTGACTTTCTGCAAGTGTCAAGGCACTTCCATTCAGCAGGGCATCCAGAGAGTCTGCATCAGCATACACTTCATTTCCACTATAAACATGAATGGAAAGGTTTTCTTTTGCAGCCACCTGATTTAGGGCAGCCACGCGAGATACTAAGGTGTCACGGCTTGGCGCATCAGAAAGCAGACTCTTATAATGCGGAGTGGCAATGATATGCTTTGTGCCGTTCCGGGCGGCCATTCGGAGCATTTTTACTGCCTTTTCCTTTGTATCGGGCCCATCGTCCGTATGCCAGAGAATATGGGCGTGTGAATCGATATATGAAAACATTAGTAATATTTATAGTATTTGTAATAATAGCTGTAATGCTTGTAGCCACGGGTGCGCTTTGATACATTATTCATAACAAAGCCCAGAATATTTGCACCGGCAGTTTGCAAGTTGCGAACAGCTATATCTAAATCATCCATGTTTGTTTTGTCAGAGGATACAATCATAAGGGTTGCATCTGAAAAACGTGAGCAGATAGCAGCATCGGTCAAGGCTGCTACGGGAGGCGTATCAATTATAATAATATCAAATATTTCGCGTAGTTCATTAATAATGCCCGCAAATTGCGCAGACACCAAAACCTCTGCAGGGTTTGGGGGAACGGTGCCAACATTTAAAAGAAAAAGATGTTCCACATCAGTTGGTTTAATCGCGTCCTCTAAGCTGTTTTTTCCTAAAAAGTAGTCCATGATGCCAATGGTATTGTCATAGTGGAAAAAGCGGTGCAAAACAGGACGACGTAAGTCAAGATCTAAAAGAAGGGTCTTTGTGCCGGCATAAGCAAACACCTTTGCTAAATTACATGCAGTTGTAGATTTTCCTTCTTGAGAAACGGAACTTGTCAGCATTATGGTCTGTGTTTTAGACACACTGCCGGAAAATTCAATATTGGTACGAAGTACGCGATAGGCTTCCATCGCCGGGGCATCGTTTTTCAGCAGGTAATGCTCACGATGAGACTTATGAGTGTTTTTTTTAGCATTACTCATCGGGAAAATCTCCTTTCTCCTTGACATCATTTTGTGTAATTTGCGGAATTAATGCCAATATAGGAAGTCCGTAGTGGTCACCAATGTCATCAGGACCATGGATAGTCTTATCAAAAATTTCAAGAATGAACACGATGCCAACACCTAATGCTACGCCAATTGCAAAGGCAATGAGCAGATAATTACGCGCAGAAGAAGAATCCGGTGCGGGAGGAATGTTGGCGCGATCAACGGGCTGTATATTTTCGATTTTTGTCAATTCGCGCGCTTCTACAATTAAAACATCCGTAATTGCATTCGCAATACTGGCAGCATGAGAGGCATTCGAACTCTTTACAGTTAACTTCATGATGCGGGAATCTTCCATAAGAGAAATGGATATTTTGGAAGGGTCAATCCTTACATCCGCAGGAAGCTTTTGCCGCACAGCATCAAGCACGCGGTTGCTCGTAGCAATAACTTGGCAATCCGATAGCATTTTTTCTGCAATGGCAATATTTGTCATTGTAGTTTCATCAGCCTGTGGACTATCATTCGATACGAATATTGTTGTGGAAGCAACAAAAACCGGATCCATGCGATACATTACGTAATATGTAGCTACTGTCATGCATATCAGTATGCTAATAAGCCATATGTATGCACGAGCCTTCAGAGCAATCAGCATCTGATTTAAATCCATTACCTTCCGAACATTCATAGAAAAAAATCCTTTCGTAGTTAGCAATGACTATGTTATGGGTTGTAATTTTTTACCGATTAGGCTTTCAATACCGGCAATAAGCTTTGCATCATCCTTGTCTACGTATGCCCGTAATGCATAAACCCTATCCAAGAAATCCTCTTCAATTTCTGTTGGAGGAACCGTATAGATTTTCTTGTATTTTGTAGCTGTGATCCCTTCTTCTTTCAGGAGAAGTTCCTCATAAAGCTTTTCACCGGGACGCAATCCTGTGTAAACAATTTTAATTTCCTTTCCAGGTTCAAAACCGGCAAGGCGAATCATTTTCTCAGCTAAATCAACAATCTTCACGGGTTCACCCATATCAAGAATAAAGATTTCACCGCCTTTTGCCAGTGTGCCGGATTGAATGACAAGCTGCGCAGCTTCCGGAATCGTCATGAAAAATCTTGTGATTTCCGGATGTGTTACGGTCACAGGACCGCCATAGGCAATTTGCTTTTTAAAATAAGGAATCACGCTACCATTTGAACCTAAAACATTTCCAAAACGTACCAGAGAAAAACAGGTTTTACTTCTTTTACTTAAGTATTGAATGATCATTTCAGCTGTACGTTTAGTGGCACCCATAACATTTGTCGGATTTACTGCCTTATCTGTTGAAATGAGCACAAAACGAGACACGTTATGTCTATCAGCGCAAAACGCAACATTTAAAGTACCAAAAATGTTGTTTTTCACAGCTTCGCCGGGACAATCCTCCATAATGGGGACATGTTTATGTGCGGCTGCGTGAAAAACAATGTCCGGCTTAACACAGGAAAAAACTTCATTCAAGCGAACTTCATCGCGAACCGAACCGATCAGCAGTTTCGTAGCAAGCTTCGGATACATGCGGCGTAATTCATTTTGTAATGTGTAAGCATCATTTTCAATTATATCAAAAAGAACGAGCTTTTGCAAAGAAAAACGTGCAAGCTGACGGCAAAGCTCACTGCCAATGGAGCCGCCGGCGCCTGTAACCAAAACCGTTTTTCCTTCTAAAGACTCTTTGATTTCAGAGGAATCTAAGGTGATTTCATCTCGATTTAAAAAGGTCGTGATATCAATATCCTGAAAAGTAGATACAGAAATGCCTTCAAACAGAATGCTCTGCATAGAGGGCAATGTTTGCATCCTTTTACCGGTGGATAATGCGATTTCTGCGATTTCCTTTCGCTTGGTTTCGGAAACAGAAGGAATAGCAAGGAGAATCATGTCAATTTCATATTCCTTCACAAGCTTTGGAATATCCTGTGTTGTACCGACAACCTGAACGCCATGGATAAAGCAATGCATCTTTTCCGGGTTATCGTCCACCATGACAACAGGAACATAAACATCATGTGCAGTATCTTTCATCGCGCTGATTGCCATCGTTGCCGCATCTCCGGCACCAACGATTAGTACGCGGTGCATAATCGAAGATTTTGAACGGCGAAGGTAGCCGCGGAGCACACGATATATGATGCGGGACGAACCGATTAGAAGAATTTCAATCGTCCAGCCTACTGCATAACCAGGCAATGGCACATACAGGCCTAAAGAGCGATGAAACACAAAGCAGATGATGGTAGAGAGGAGAAGACCGCTCATTAAGAAACCGGTTTCAGGAAGTTCTGCGTATTCCCATAGGCTTGAATATGCATGGAAAAAATGCAATATGAATAGTGATAAAACAATTGCAGATCCTACATAGCTGTAAAACGATAAGCCATCGTGCCAAGACAGAGGGGATGCAGGAACAATCAAGGTGGCAACTGTATAGGCTATAAAAACTGATAACAGATCCCAGGCCAGCAATACGCAGCGACGCAACATTAAGCTGCCGAATCTTTTGCTCATCTTCATGCCAACGAAATCCTTTCAAATATATAGGGGTTTGCATTAGATTATGCAAACATGGGGCTGACAGAAATATCTGCATAAATACGCTTAATTGCTTCAGCAAAAATGTCTGCAACAGATAATACATGAATCTTATCCAGCATTTTTTCAGGAGGCAGAGCAATCGTATCCAGAACAACCAATTCCTTAATGGGGCAATTCTGAATTCTTTCCAATGCCGGGCCGGATAAAACCGGGTGCGTGCAACAGGCGTAAATTTCCTTTGCGCCGCGTTCCATCAAAGCTGAGGCACCATGCGTAATTGTGCCGGCAGTATCAATCATGTCGTCAACCAAAATAATGCGTTTATCTTTAATATCACCGATAATATTCATAACTTCGGCAACATTTGCTTTCGGACGTCGCTTATCAATGATGGCGATAGGCACATTCAGACGTTGTGCAAACTTTCTGGCACGCGTTACACTGCCAAAGTCAGGGGATACAACCACAACATCATCCATATTGTCAGCAAATTTTTTCATAAAATAAGGGGCAAGTTTCGGGAAACCGAGCAGATGGTCAACAGGAATGTTAAAAAATCCCTGAATCTGCGGTGCATGTAAATCCATAGTCAAAACACGATTTGCACCAGCGGCAGCAATCAAGTCCGCAACAAGTTTTGCGGAAATCGGATCGCGAGCCTTTGCCTTTCTATCCTGACGTGCATAGCCGTAATAGGGGATCACTGCAGTGATTCGGCCTGCAGATGCACGCTTGAAAGCATCAATCATAATCAATAATTCCATGAGGTTGTCGTTCACAGGATTGCAAGTGGATTGTACCACAAAGACATCAGAGCCACGAACGGTTTCGTTAATATTCACGAAAATCTCACCGTCGCTAAATTTGCCGACAGTCGACTTACCCAAGGAAATATCATCCATATGAAGAGTGATATCATTTGGGCAAACAAGCTTATACTCTGCTACTTTGTTTTTGAGTTCCGCTACAATGTCAACAGCAAGCTGAGGGTTTGAGTTGGCGGTGAAAATTTTTATGTCATTTCCATGGGTTATCATTGGCATATCTCCCTTTTCTTAATACTACTATTTGGCAAATACAACTGGATATTCTTGGTAATAGAAAATATCTTAAAACAAACCAAACCTACTTTAAAATATTATACCGCACTTTCGACAAAAAAGCAACACTTATTTAGTGAAAAGTGCAAAAAAATCTTTCAAATGCGATAGAGAACGTAAAGACAGTGTTTCATATCTTGTGCGCTTATCGCGAATCCTTTCATTCAGGGGCGGCAAAAGACCAAAATTGGCATTCATAGGTTGAAAGACGCCTTTTGTATCTTCAGAAATATAATGTGAAAGCGCACCCAGCATACTTTCTCTTGGTAAAACGAGTGTTTCCTGTCCGCATGCACGACGAAAAGCATTCATGCCTGCCATAATGCCGGCAGCGGCGGATTCCATATAGCCCTCAACGCCTGTAATCTGTCCTGCAAAAAAAATGTTCGGATAGGCACGCAAGGAAAAATCCGGGGACAAAACCTTGGGAGAATCAATAAAGCTATTTCTGTGCATAACACCATATCGGGCGAAAACAGCATCATGCAGTGCCGGAATCATAGAAAACACGCGCTTTTGTTCGCCCCATTTTAAGTTGGTTTGAAAACCGACAAGATTAAAAAGCGTACCGGCTTTATTGTCCTGCCGAAGCTGGACGGCGGCGTACGGACGAGAATTGTCTGCCGGATTGGTTAATCCTACCGGACGAAGCGGGCCGAAACGCAAAGTGTCCATACCGCGAGATGCCATCACCTCTACCGGCATGCAACCCTCAAAAACCGTTTTATGATCTGCTTCGTGTAAAACAGCACATTCAGCCGATAATAAAGCTTCGTAAAAAGCAGTATATTCTTCCTGATTCATCGGACAGTTTATGTAATCATCGCCTCCGCGCCCGTATCGGGCGCCCAAAAAGGCCCGTGACATGTCAATGCTGTCTCGGTAAACAATTGGGGCGGCAGCATCGTAAAAACTGAGACTGTCGCCGGTGAGTGTTTTGATATCCTCTGCTAAGGAACCATCCGTTAACGGACCGGTGCAAACAACAACAAAGCCATCCCGCGGGATTTTGGTCATTTCCTCCCGGACAAGGGTAATGCGAGGGTGGCCTTCGATTTTTTCCGTTACAAGCGCGGCGAAAACATTCCGATCCACTGCCAGCGCGCCACCGGCCGGAACAGCGGATGCAGCTGCACATTGCAGCGTAATGGATCCCAATAGGCGCATTTCTTCTTTTAACAGGCCGCTTGCACTATCTAAACGATCTGCCTTTAGAGAATTACTGCAAACCAGTTCACATAAAGATTCAAGTCGGTGTGCCGGAGAAAAACGTATGGGCTTCATTTCGTGTAAAATCACGTCAGCTCCATAATTTGCAGCCTGAAAAGCGGCTTCGCAGCCTGCAAGACCGCCGCCAATTACATGAATTTGCATGGTATACTCCTTATTTGCAATCTTTATTGGAGCAGGCCACAAAGTGCGATTTGCCCCTTCTTTTTTCTACCAAGGGACTTTCGCACTTATTGCAAAGCTGCCCGGTAGGCTTATCCCAAAGCATTACATCGCAGTTGTCGCTATTTTCACATACGTAGAAAAGGCGGCCCTTTTTAGAAACGCGTTCCAGAATTTTATTGCCGCATTTAGGACAGGGCACGCCAATGTCCTTGGTAATCGGTTTTGCATTTCTGCATTCAGGGAATCCGGGACAGGCTAAAAATTTGCCAAAACGTCCCATTTTATACACCATCGTCCGGCCACATTTTTCGCAGATAACGTCCGATTCTTCATCTCGAACTTCCATCTTGCCGATGGCGGCATCTGCTTTTTGCAGTGTATCAGAAAATGGCACATAGAAAGCGCGCACTAATGAAACCCAGTCTTCCGTACCTTCTTCCACATGGTCAAGCTGTGCTTCCATATCTGCTGTGAATTCAACGTTAATAATATTGCCAAAATAGTCCTTCATAAGTTCGGTGGTTACATAGCCAAGTTCTGTGGGATAAAACAGCTTTTTCTCGCGCACTACATAGCCACGGGTTAATATAGTGGAAATAGTCGGCGCATAGGTGCTCGGACGTCCGATGCCCTTTTCCTCCATAGCTCGAACCAATGCACCTTCTGTATAGCGAGAAGGCGGTTCCGTAAAGTTCTGCTGTTTCTCCAGCTTTTTCAGTGTCAAGATTTGTCCTTTGGTCAAGGAAGGCAAGGCACCGCTAATACTATCATCCGCATCATCTCCATAAAGCATTTCAAAGCCTTTGAATTTTTGTTTGGAGAAAGAGGCTTTGAAAATATAATCGGCAGCGGAAATATCAGTTTGCAGTGTTTCGTATACGGCGTTTGCCATTTGGCTTGCCATAAACCGTTCCCAAATCAGCTTATAAAGCTTATACTGGTCGTTGGGGAGGGATTGTTTAGCAAGATCCGGCGTGATGGCAACATTGGTAGGACGAATAGCTTCGTGGGCATCCTGCGCACCGGCACGGCTTTTATAGTAACGGGGGCTTGGTGGATTAAACTTCTCCCCATATTTTTCGGCAATAAAGAGGCGGGCGGCTTCCATGGCTTCTACGGATACACGCAGGGAGTCTGTACGCATGTACGTGATAAGACCAACTGTACCGTACTCCTGCACATCCACACCTTCATATAAAATCTGCGCGGCTGCCATGGTTTTACGAGAAGTAAAGCCTAAGCGTCTTGAAGCTTCCTGCTGGAGCGTGCTGGTGGTAAAGGGCGGCGCAGGACTTTTTTGCTTTTCGTCATATTTGGCGGCAGCTACCGTAAAGTCTGATTTTTCAAGAATAGAGTATATTTCCTCAGCCGTCTGCTGATTTGAAATGGTTAGCTTCTTGCTGCCCTTTCCATGAAAACGAGCTTTAAACTCTGCTTTATGTTTCGGGTCCTTTAATACGGCGCTTAGTGTCCAGTATTCGTCGGGAATAAAGCCTTCAATTTCCTGCTCACGCTCTACAACAAGACGCGTAACAACAGATTGCACGCGACCGGCACTTAATCCCTTTTTGATTTTGCGCCATAGAAGCGGACTAAGCTGATAGCCTAAAATACGGTCAACAACTCGGCGTGCTTGCTGTGCATCGACTAAAGACAGGTCAATTGCACGCGGCTCACGTACGGCAGCCTTGAGTGCTGTTTTGGTAATCTCATTGAAAGTAATACGGCAGGGAGAGGCGGGATCAAGCCCTAAAACAGAGGCCAAATGCCATGCAATGGCTTCTCCTTCGCGGTCAGGGTCAGTGGCCAGATACACATGGTCCGCTGCCTTGGCTTCTTTTTTCAAAGAAGCCATTAGATCTCCTTTCCCTCGAATTGTAATGTACTTGGGCATAAAGTTATTTTCAAGATCAATACCGAGCTGACTTTTCGGCAAATCCCGCAAATGACCGAAAGATGCAACGACCGTATAGTCGCGCCCTAAATATTTTTTAATTGTTTTCGCTTTCGCGGGCGATTCCACAATGATTAAATATTTAGCCATAAAGAGCTTCCTTTCTGCGTTTCTTACAACGGAAATATACTTAACAATACCACATATATAGAAGAATTGCAACCAAAAATTTCCTTTTTTTATTTTTTTTGTTGAAAAAAGGCATAGATGTTTTCGGCGGCAGCACGATCGATTCCCTTTATAGAAACAAGATCCTCCACACTTGCCGCACGGATTTTGGCAATCGATTTAAAGTGTGATAAAAGCGCTTTTTTCTTTGCAGGGCCCACACCACGTATCCCGTCCAGTTCTCCGGCGAAAGATTTGGCGCTGCGTAATTTTTTATGATAGTTAATGGCAAATCGATGGGCTTCGTCCTGGATGAGTGTTACCAGACGAAAAGCGGCAGAGCCGACGGCCAAGGTTACTTCTCCGTTAGAACGCACAAGACCTCTGGTACGATGCCCATCATCCTTCACCATCCCCATGACCGGTACGGGAATGGCAAGGTCGGCCAAGATTTCTTCTGCAGCATGCACATGACCAACACCGCCGTCTACAAGGAGGAGATCCGGCATCGCGGCAAATCCTTCGCTTTCCTCATGAAAACGCATAAAGCGCCGCGCTAAGACCTCTTTCATACAATCATAATCGTTGGAGCCGACGATATATTTTATCTTAAAGCGTTTGTAGTCGGCCGGTGATTTCTTCCCATCCAAAAAAACGATCATAGAACCTACATTTTCACTGCCGCCGGTATTGGAAATGTCATAAGCTTCAATGCGATGAGGCGGTATATCCATACCGATTTCTGCAGCAAGTTCACTTAAAGCTTTATCACGGTTTGTTTTGCGCAGTACATCCAGCCGAAAGTTCTCCAGTGCATGTGCGGAGTTTTTCACCGCCATCTCCGACAGACGACGAAGCTCGCCGCGCTGCGGTGTCCGAACGGAAACAGACGCGCCCCGCTTTTCAGAAAGCCATTGCGCCATTTCATCCGCTGCCGGCAGAGGAGAGGCTGCAAAAACATTGGACGGTACCTCTACGTCACGGTTATAATAGGCGGTCATAAATCCGCCCAAGGCTTCCGCCGTATCCACATAAAGTCTTCCTTCTTCACGAAAAGTTTTACTTCCAAGCATCTTGCCACCGCGCAAAAAGAACACAGTAAATACCGCCAGATCATCAAAGGTGGCAACGGCAAAAACATCTGCATTTTTATAACCGGAAATCACCTTTTGCTCTTTTGCAATCCGCTGTACGCCAAGCAATTTATCGCGGCAGCTTGCAGCGGCCTCAAATTCCAAGTTGGCTGCATGATCCTCCATTTGGGTTTCCAGTTCTTTTATCAGGGCAGAATGTTCACCATTTAAAAAATGAATGATTTCATCGAAAATACGACGGTATGTCGCACTGTCCACATTTCCTGTACAGGGAGCGCTGCAACGATGCATGGCATAATAAAGACAAGGACGGCTACGCCCGATTTCCTGCGGGAATTTTTTATTACAGTATTGAATTTTAAATATTTTACGAACCATATCCAGCGTGTCGCGAATCACGGCGCTGGAAGGGTACGGGCCAAAATAAAGAGCATCATCTCCTGCATTTTTACGCGCAAGAGAAATACGAGGATACGCTTCGTTTGTAATCTTAATGAACGGATACCCTTTATCATCCTTCAATAAAATATTATATCTGGGACGATGCTTTTTTATTAAATTACATTCAAGACAAAGAGATTCAAATTCCGTATCTGTTAAAATATATTCAAAATCAACAATTTTTTCAATCATGGCCTGCACTTTAGGTGGGTGTGGATTGCCGTTTCGAAAATATTGCCGTACACGGTTTTTCAAAATTTTGGCTTTGCCGACATAAATAATGGTGCCTGCACTGTCTCGCATAATATATACACCCGGCGAGGCAGGCAGATTTTTCAGCTTTTCCGAAATCCTCTCATTCACGGCGCATATCCTCCTTATTTTTCGGTGAAAAAAACAGCCCTATATATAAGGCTGCTTCAAAGCATAAAAAATAATTCATATACCGCTGTTGATAAAAGCAACAAGGGATTCTATGGCAGCATCTTCGTCAGAACCATCGGCAGACAACACAATTTCCGTTCCACGCGTTATCCCTAATGATAAAACACCTAAAAGGCTCTTGGCATTCACGCGGCGATCGGCCTTTTCCAGCCATATACCAGAGGCATATTCATTGGCTTTCTGAATAAATAATGTGGCTGTTTTAGCATGTAAACCAACCTGATTCTGCACAACAACAGTTCGAGATACCATAAAAAACGCTCCTCATTAATCTACAGGTGTATGTCCTTTGTTACAATCGTGTCGTTCAAAGAAGTTGGAACCGGGCGACAAATGCCGCCCGGCAGCATATTATTCGCTAACTTTAACGACTTCTCTTCCTTTATAATAGCCGCAGGCACTGCAAATGCGATGGGGACGAATGAAAGCCTTGCACTTAGGACATTCAATCATGCCCGGAATGTCCAGCCTATAAGTAGCACGTCTTTTATCGCGTCTTGCCTTTGACGTTTTATTCTTCGGTACTGCCATGTTTAACACCTCATCTTTCCATCCGAAAACAATTCAAAAGTATACATTCTGTAATACACAATATTATATCGTGCTTACTCTGCTTTGTCAAGATTTTTTTTGAATTTTTATCAATCCATTGGAATTATATCAGCCGAACACCCGAAGAGCCGTTTTCAACCACACCAATTTCATACACATCCTCGCCTTGTGCGCGGAGAATATGCATCGCGGTTTGCGCCTCCGCCTTAGATACGGCGGCAATCATGCCAATGCCCATATTAAAGGTATTATACATGTTATCCATTGGCACATTCCCGGCTTTACGAATGTGGTCAAAAATCGGAGGAATAGGGTAGGAAGCTTTGTCAATCACAGCCGTAAGCCCTTCGCGCATCATACGCGGTACATTTTCAATAAAGCCACCGCCGGTAATATGGCTAATCGCTTTTACTTCCACCTGTTCACACAGAGCTAAAATTGATTTAGCGTATATTCTCGTCGGTGCAAGCAGTGCTTCGCCCAAAGTGGTGCCTAAAGCCTCCACATGCTGAAAGACGGCATCTCCTTCTTCAACGGCAAGCGCTTTGCGTACCAACGAAAAGCCATTACTGTGCACGCCGGAAGACCCTAAGCCTAAGAGAACATCTCCGGCGCAAAGCTTGGAACCATCGATAATTTTTTTCTTATCTACAATACCTACGGCAAATCCGGCAAGATCATATTCCTCCTCAGGATAAAAACCGGGCATTTCAGCAGTTTCACCGCCAATTAAGGCACAGCCGGCTAAAACGCAGCCATCGGCAACGCCTTTGACAATAGAAGCGACCTTTTCCGGCTTATTTTTGCCGACAGCAACGTAATCGAGGAAAAAGAGGGGACGTGCACCGGAGCAAACGATATCGTTTACACACATGGCGACACAATCCTGCCCAACGGTATCGTGCTTATCCATTAGAAAAGCAATCTTAAGCTTTGTGCCGACACCATCTGTGCCGGAAACCAAAACAGGTTCCTCCATGCCGATAATATCCGGGGCAAATAGACCGCCAAATCCGCCAATGGGGGACAAGACGCCCGGAATGGTTGTTTTTTTTACATGTTCTTTCATTAGCTGCACGGCTTTGTAGCCTGCTTCGATATCTACACCCGCAGCACGGTATGCATCATTCATTTTCACTGAATCTCCTTTCCTGGAAGGATTTTAATGAGCGGTTTTGCGGAATCTCAATGTCGTATTTCCCGGTAAAGCATGCTTCGCAAAAGCCCTTTTCTCTGCCCGGAACTAAGGAAGCCAAATCTTCTATCCGCAAAAAGGCAAGAGAGTCTGCACCAAAATTCTTACACATTTCTTCTTCTGAATACTTGTAGGCGGCCAATTCATCGCGGGATGGAATGTCTGTTCCAAAATAGCAGGGCCACAGAAATAACGGAGAAGAAATCCGCATATGTACCTCCGTTGCACCGGCCTTTTTCAACATTTTAATCAGTTTATGACAGGTTGTGCCGCGGACGATAGAGTCATCTACCAACACGACACGTTTGCCACGCAAATTCGCAGCAAGTGCATTCAGCTTAATATCTACGCTTTTTTCTCGCATATCCTGGGAGGGCTGAATAAAGGTTCGGCCAATGTAACGGTTTTTAATCAGGCCGGTCCCATAAGGAATGCCGCTTTCTTCCGCATAACCGATGGCAGCACATAAGCCGGAATCCGGAACACCAATCACCAAATCAGCATCAACCGGGGCGGATTTTGCCAATGCATGACCGGCATGCACACGGGCTTCATAAACGCTTGTTCCCTCGATTACGCTGTCCGGACGGGCAAAATAGATATATTCAAAAATGCAAAGTGCACTTTTCCCGGAGCAGTTTTCTGTGATAGAATGTAGACCGTTTTCGTCTGCAATGACAATTTCACCGGGCTCAACATCGCGAACGTAATCGGCACCAATTGCATCCAGTGCACAGGTCTCGGAAGCAAAAATGTATGTATTTTGTTTTTTGCCGATACATAAGGGACGATAGCCCAAGGGGTCCCTTGCCGCAATTAGCTTTCTGGGGCTCATGACAAGCAGGGAATATCCGCCTTTCAGCTTTTTTAATACATTGGATAAGGCTTCTTCGATTGTGTGTGTCCGAATACGTTCTCGTGCGAGATAATAGTTGATAATTTCGGTATCACTGCTTGTCTGGAAAATGGCGCCGTCGGACTCTAATTTTGTGCGTTCGCCAATCGGGTCGGCAATTGCGCCATTATATGCGGTGGCAAGTGTCCCTTTTTTGTAGCGTGTAACCAATGGCTGCGCATCTTCACGCACCTTGTCTGATGCAGAATAGCGTACGTGACCGATGGCGGCCCGCCCTTTCAAATGCTGCAATACCACTTCATTAAAAACATCCGGGACAAGGCCTTTATCCTTATGATAGATAATAACGCCGTCATCATTGACAGCAATACCGGCACTTTCCTGACCACGATGCTGTAGGGCAAACAGGGCATAGTAGGTGAGATGGGCACAATCAAATCCATCTCTGTCATAGATGCCGAAAAGACCACATTCCTCATGCAATTTACTCATTTTTTCTCCTCCTTATATTGTCGACAGGGCTGACTGCAGGGCTAAATCCTTTTCAGCAACCTCTTGCACCATAGCCTCCTTATGCGCCAGCAGCTTTTCAGCTACGCATGGATAGGATAACGCAATGATCTGTGCGGCTAAGATGGCCGCATTATCTCCGCCGTCAATAGCAACCGTTGCAACCGGGATACCCTTTGGCATCTGCACAATGGAGAGCAAAGAGTCTAGCCCGTCAAGCGTAGAAGATCGAATGGGGACACCGATAACCGGTAATGTTGTGTACGCTGCCAATACACCGGGAAGGTGGGCAGCTTTGCCGGCGGCACCGATAATCACAGAAAAGCCGTTTTCCCGCGCACTTTTTGCAAAGGCGGCAGCGGCTTCCGGCGTTCTATGGGCAGAAAACACATGGGCTTCCACAGAAATGCCAAAAGACTTTAGAAGCGAAATACAGCCGGTCAATGACGGCAGGTCTGAATTACTACCCATTATAAGGGCAACCTTCGGTTCGGACAAAACAATCATTCCCTTCAAGAAAGTAATGTATATACAAACGGCAGCGTAACAAGGCTGGCCGCAGTTGTCAAACATATAGCGGTGGCAGCATAATCCGTATCGCCGCCATACTCGCGGGATAAAATGGCAAATACAGATTGACAAGGCATAGCAAGTTCCATAGCGAGTATATAGGGTACAAGCGTATGAATCGGCAAATCCAAGGCCGGAATCAGCCAGCGAAGAAAATAAAAGGCGGCAATGGGAACACCAATCATTTTAATTACAATGATTGTAATGGAAGAAAGCCCTTCAAACAGTTCGCGAAAACGCATGCCGGCAAGAACTGCACCTAAAAACAACATGGATAATACTGTTGTTGTACTGCCAATTTCTGCGGCAGCCTCGTGCAAAAAAGGCGGCAAACGCAAAGAAAAGGCAAACATTACAGCACCAATCACATAAGAAAGCGTAGTGGGATTGATAAGACGACGAAAATCTATGCGCCCATTCTTCCCATGGCTTAAAATAAGGACACCGATTGTCCAAGCGGCGAGATCGTTTGCAATGGAGAAAAAGGCAGCATAGAAGACAGCTGTTTCTCCCCAAAGCACACGGAGAAGGGGATAGGCAAGAAAAATTGTGTTTCCGAAAGAGGTCAGGCAGATATGCACGTCCGCTCTTTTTTTATTAAAATGGAAAGGAATTGCAGATATTTTCCCTAAAAACAATAAAAGGAATACGAAAAGCAGCCCGAAAATAAAAACGGCCACAGCCGTATGCCAGGTTTCGGCACTTCGAACCTGCCCGGAAAGCGTGGTAATCACAAGAAGGGGGAGCGTAATGCGGGTCAAAACTTGCGACACAGCCGAGCTGAGCCCTTTTGTAAAGCCGGTTTTCTCCGAAAGAAAGCCAATAGCCATGATGACCCCGAGAAAAATAATTTTGCTTGCAATCACGTCCAAAGAAGTGCACACCCTTTCATGGTATTGCGAAAAAATGAATAACTCACTGTTACTTTACTATTATATAACAAAAAGAAGAATTTGTAAACATAAAAAAATTTTTTGTCGGCTCATTCAAGATTATGACAAAAATTAGGGGGAAATATAGTAAAGATAACAAAATCATACATATCTGTTTTCGCTGCTGAATATATAGAAAAGGGAGGTGAAGCGTGTATGCGTATTTTTGTCATGCATAAATCCGTTGTCATTACAGCATGTATTGCACTTTTCCTGTCCGTGTTTGTCACTGTCTTTTTTGTTGCAGAGGATACGCCCACAGCCGGCGAGGCGGGCAAAGATTTGCCCATTTATTCGGTGGAAACAGAAGATAGGAAGGTGGCGGTTACCTTTAACTGCGCATGGAATGATACCGATATTGATAAGATTTTGGCATGCCTCGCGGAGAGAAATGTAAAATGCACTTTTTTTGCAGTCGGCACTTGGCTTGAGAAATATCCGGAGGCCGCAAAAAAGCTTGTGGCAGCAGGCCATGAACTTGCCAGCCATTCGTATAACCACGCACATTACAACCAACTATCTAAGGAAGAAATGCTTGCAGACATGGAGAAATGCGATGCATTGCTTGCAGATTTAGGCGCTGCGCCGGGACTTTTCCGCGCACCCTATGGAGAGTATAATGCACTGTTAGTGCAAACATGTAAGGAATCCGGCAGGTATACGATTCAATGGGATATAGATAGTTTGGATTGGAAAGGCATTTCGCCGCAGGAAATGGAGAATAGAATTTTGCCCAGACTTCGATGCGGCTCGATTATACTTTTTCATAATGGGACCGAACAAACGGCAGATGCACTGCCTGCTATTTTAGACAGAATCATTTCGGAAGGCTATGCCTGTACCACGGTGGGAGAACTCATTTATAGAGAAGATTATATTATCAATCATGAGGGGAGACAAAATAAAATAGAGAATATAGAAAGTATTGTAAAAACCACTAATTTTAATTAAGAAAAAAGCCGTTTTTACGTATTTTTTTTCAAGTTTTGCATGTTTTTTCTAAAAAGTATTGTTTTTTTCTCATCGTAATGGTATAATATAAAAGCAATTAGGACGGAAGTGTCCATAAAATTTTTTAAGGAGGCGTTTTGATGAAAAAAATCATCAGTGCTGCTGTAGCTGCGGTCATGTCTTTAACATTGCTTGCAGGCTGTAGCGGTGGAGACAAATCAGCAAACGGAAAAACAAAACTTCTTTTAGGTCTGCCGGGTGGCGACGGCCTAACCCCATGGAAAATCGTTGAAAACTTTAAAGAGGCAAACAAGGATAAGTATGTTGTTGAAGAAGATACATCCGCTTGGAGCGATTTCACACAGAAAATTAAGCTGCAGTTTGTATCTAAAAATGATGTAACACCGGTGTTTGTGACTGACTCTATGCAGGCAATTTCCTTTGGTGCACAGGGTGCAGTAATGGATTTGCAGTCTTGGGTAGACGAGAAAATCGATAAGACTCTATATAATAAGGCCTTAACTACACTGACCGATAAAGAAGGCCATCTTTGGGGTGTGCCGCACGGCTTAAACTCGATTGCAATGGTGATTAATAAGGACATTTTTGCAGAAAAGGGCGTAGAGATTCCGACAGAGGATTGGACATGGCAGGAAATGCTTGATCTGGCAAAGAAACTTACATTCACTCGTGCAGATGGAACAAAGGTTTATGGTATCAACTATACGTCTAACATAACACAGGGTTGGCTTCCGTTTATGTCAGCTGTCGGCGTACAGCCTTACAAGGATGATTTCAGAAACTCTAATCTGGATGACCCGAAGGTAAAGGATGCGATGGTGAAGTATCGTTGGGCAATTGATGAAGGCCTTGTTATGCCTGCTGCAGAGCTGTCTGCAATAGGTGGTGCTGAACAAGCATTTGCAAATGGTCAGATTGCAATGGCTTTATTACAGGCTTCCAGCATTAAGCCTATTAATAACTTTGCACCGGATTTGAATTATGATGCGATCATGATGCCGATTGGCTGGAATGGCGAACGCACTTGTATCTATGTACCTAACTCCTGGCAGGTTTATGCGGGTGTAAGTGAGGACGAAAAAGAAGGCGTGTTGGCCTGGCTCGAATACTTCCTGAGTGAAGAGGCACAGATGATTATTGCAAACGAAGGTTCTTCCTTCCCCTGCATGATTAAGGCTTTGGATGCAGTTACCAACTCTGGCAGAAAGCCGGAACATATCGATGCTTTCTATAAGGGCATTAATGAGTACGGTCTGACACTGTTAGAAAACCCGACATCCGGTACAACACGTTCAGTTGTTGACACAATGACATCCAAGATTAAAGCTGGTGACGATATTGACGCTCGTATCGCTGAAGCACATCAGACTATGCAGGATGAGCTCGATTACTTCTATGAGAGCAACGAGTAAAGCATATACCATGTGAATGAAAAAACCTCCAGCTGAAAACAGCCAAGTATGATGGAAAGGCTGTCAAGCGGGGGGCAAAAGAGGCACGAATATGACTCAGTTTGAGTTGTGTTCGTGCCTTTTGTTTTGGAATGGCGTGTTTTAAGAATGAGGTGCAGCGTTGTATTATGCAGTCGTTGATAAGTGGACGATGCTCATCGGTAAGGGAGCATGATTTTGGACTTTCAATAGAATTCTATTCGCTGCATTGCAAACTAAGTCTGCATCAAAAAATACGAATCTTCTATTCTTCGTTGCAATTCGTAATATAATCTAAAATTTGACTCGCAGCGTTTTTGTTAATTTGGAGATGTTGGCAAGCCCGCATTGCAGACGCCATTTCTTTGTCTGTTAAAAGAGAAAGCACAGCTTCCGCAATTTCCTCCGGCATTTTTCCGCTTTTTGCCATTCCCTTTTCTCCAAAAAAGCGAACGTTATCTTCTTCCCATCCGGGCATCGGGGCAATCTGCACAAAAGGGATTTCCCGCACAGCCGCTTCTGTTGAGGAAAGACCGCCGGGCTTAGAAATGAGCACATCGGCTGCATCATAATACTGCTCAATTCCGTGTATAAAACCAAAGGTACGTAGGCGCTTTTCTTTGCCGAAGTTTGTATCTAAGGATTTTCGTAAACGCTTGTTCGTACCGCAGAATGCAAGAAAAACAGTGTTTTTTGGAGCATTCTGCAACAAAATACGAATTATATCCTGAATATTTCCAAACCCCATACTACCGGTCATGAGCATAATAATACCGGCGTCTAAAGGCAAGCCGAGCTGCTTGCGTGCTTTCTCCATCGTTAATTTTTCTGTTTTTCCAGCCATAACAGGAATCCCGGTTGGAATGTAGCGCTTCCCCGGGGCTCTATTTTCGTATTGTATAACAAAGTCCTTGTGGGGGATAAAGTATGCATCTAACGCAGTTTCATCTACAAGCGGCGTTACGCTGTAATCTGTAACGACAAAATAGCTCCGAAAGTCGGTGTGTTTTTCCCGAAGGCTTGTGAGTGCTTCGGCGGCAAAAACATGGGTGGCAATGACAGTATCAAAACCATTTTCAACCATGAGTGCATAAATGCAATCTGCATTTCGGGCGTTTAAGTAATAGGCAATGGAGCGTGAACCGGGTTTGGTGATCTTGTAAGCAAGCCGGTTTCCGACACCAATTAGCTTCGGCGCATAGAGTGCACTGTTGATATGAATTTTTTCAACATATCGAGAAGATCGTGGCGATTGAAAGAGCAGAGAGTCCATCATAACACCTGTAATGCCGCGGCTTTCTGCCTCTTGAATAATGGCTCTGCCGGCAGAATTATGACCTTGTCCTGTGTTGGCAGAGAGCACCAGTATTTTCATCCAATCATCTCCTTATGATCAATTACCCGTAATAGACGCATGCGGTTATATCGCTGCACAAGGATGCAGGGCAAGTGTGAAACAGCATAAAGAACCGCGAAGATTGTACCCCAAGGCCTTTGAATGTAGAGCGCGAAGAGAGGGCTTAATAACAATAGACAATCATGCATGCATTCAGCCACACAAGTTTCCTTTAAAAGCTGCTGCATATATAGTATATTATATCCATTTTCCAGACTTTTTTTCACCATTGAATGGATAAGATGGCTTTTGTCCGGCAAATATCGTTTCCAACGACGAATACTAATTTTCTGATAGAATTTACCGTTTTTTTCCCAAGTTGAGAATGCGTAGGGAAATTTGTCGGGGAAAAAGAGTCCACGCGGCAGAGCTTCTCCCACAAAATGCGATATAATGCCAAGCAGTGTGACACCAAGCAAAAAAGAAATCAACGCATTAAAAAACATGTTTTCACCTTCCACAATGCAGTTCGGCATCCTCAAAAAATAAAGTCTTTATCCCATTCTATGCAAAAAAAACTTGACTTTTTCTTCCGCACAAAGTACAATACTTTATAACTAAAGAAAGGAATAATGGGAATGCGTATTTTGTTAATTCGACATGGAGATCCTGACTACGCGAATGATACAGTCACAGAAAAGGGCAGACGTGAAGTTTTACTGTTGCGAGATCGTTTGCAAAACGAGAAGATTGATAAGATCTACTGTTCCCCTTTAGGGCGCGCCTGCGATACGGCTGCGCCTACAGCAAAGGCACTGGGATTAAAAATGGAAGTGCTGGATTGGCTGCAAGAATTGCATGCAAGTGTTGAAATAGACGGGGAAAGGGTTTCGCCCTGGGACATTCCGCCTCTTTACTGGCAGGAAAATCCGCAGCTTACGGATGCGAAAGCATGGATGGACTTTCCGATTTATGATGGTTGTCATCTCCGGGAAAAAATAGAGAAAGTACATCATGCATTGGATGCGCTTTTGCTGCAGCATGGGTTTAGGCACAAAGGGCACATCTTTGAAATTCTGCCCGGGTATGAAACCTCCAATGAAACGATTGCATTGTTCTGTCACATGGGCCTTGGAAATGTAGTTTTATCACATCTTGCCGGTATTGCAACGCCAATATGGTGGCATACAATGTTTTTGCCGCCTACCTCAGTGACAACCGTATATATGGAACGGCACCGTACAGATTTGCCTGTCGCACTGGCACATTTTGCGGGAATTGGAGATACCTCGCATCTCTATGCAGGGGGAGAACCGATTTCAAGTTCAGGGCTTAAAAACTGTAAAGCTGCATTTTTCCCGCCGGAAACCCTATAAATAGGTATTTTTTCTGTGATCATAAAAAAGTACCAAAGGAAGTGAATTATGCAAGAACAGATTGATTTTTCAAAAATGACGATTGATGAGCTGACGCCGATTGTATCCATGCGCCCCGGAAAGCAGTATACACGAGAACAACTGCGTGATGCTCGTGCTGCTTTTATGAAGGCCCTGCAATCGCCCGATGAGAATCACACCGAACAGTTGTTTCAAGAGGCATCTAAAAAGGAAACCGCTTCGGTAGAAGCAGAAAAGCATGCAGATGCATGTGAAACAAAACAGTTTTCAACGGTGGACTTTGTATATCAACCGCTTGAAAACAAGGTGGAAGAACCGAGAGAAGAGGAACCCGGAGCTACAGAAACAACAGATGAAGAAGCAGAGGACTTTCTGACTAAAGCGGAGGGTTCCCTTGCGCGTATTCTATATTTTTTGTACGCATACATGCTTGTGCCCATTGTAACAGCCGCATCTTTGGTGGTGCTTTTGGCGAGCGTTGCGACGGCCATTGTTGCGCCGGACACGCCATATTTAGTGCTCCATGTGCTTTTTGCCGCTGTACATACGGTTTTTCTTTCGGTTGCATGGCATCAGTTTATGCATCGAACCTGGGTGGGACTGATTTTAAATCGAGCATTGATCTTGTATCTGTTAGGCAATGGCTTTTTTTTGCTGATGAGTGGGAAGGATCTTTTGCTGGGCATCATTGAGGCAGCTGTTTCCACCTTGTTTTTGTTCTTTTTTATCGGATATGATAATGGATTTGTGCGGCATAATTAACGCCGCTTATACAGTAAGCGCTATCGCGTGTGCAATAGCCGGAATGCTTTCTCCTTGCAGCGTGGTTGTAGGAGAGAGCAGTGCGCCGGTGGCAATGAAAAGCACGCGCCGTAGCGTTTTGCTTTCTAACTGCGGCAAGATGTGACCGCACAAGACGGAAGCACCGCAGCCACATCCGCTTCCACCGGAATGGGTGTCCTGTGTCTGACTGTCAAAAATCATCATGCCGCAATCTTTGTAATTCGCGCCAATTGCGTACCCTTCCTTATCTAAAAGCTCCGATGCAATGGTGTGGCCGACAGAACCTAAATCACCGGATAATATAAGGTCATAATCACTGATTGTACGCCCCGTGTCCTGCAAATGGGCCTTTAGAGTGGAAACAAAGGCCGGCGCCATAGCGGCACCCATATTATTTGCATCCTTGATGCCCATATCCTCTATTCGCCCGGTTGTGGCATGCGTAATCTGGACTGTGCCGCCGGTTCCTACGGCAATTGCACCGCACCCTGTAACAGTCCATTGGGCACCGGGGGGACGTTGCCCGCCATACTCCAGCGGAAACCGGTATTGCTTTTCCGCAGAACAGAAGTGGCTGCCTGCTGCAGCAATGACCTTGCCGGCATACCCACCGTCTACAAGCATAGCAGCAAGGGTGAGGCCTTCAGCCATGGTGGAGCATGCACCGTATATCCCTAAAAATGGAACACCCAGTTCACGTACACCAAAACTGGAGGCTGTACATTGGTTTAGTAAATCTCCGGCGACAATGTAGTTTACGTCCTCAGCAGATAGACCGCTTTTGGAAAGACACGAGGTAATGGCTTTGTTGACCATGGCACTTTCTGCCTTTTCCCAGGTTTCCTGCCCAAATAAAGGATCGTTTTCTACAGTATCGAAGTCATTGCCTAAAGGGCCTTCCCCTTCTTTTTTCCCGACAACAACGCCGCATCCTAAAATGGTCGGCTTTTGTGTGAATTCAACGGTTTGACCGCCCAAACGTTTCGTGTAATTCAAATTCTGTACTCCCTTCATACTTTTCGCCTTACAATAAAAATAGATAGTAGATTAGGCCGGCGACAACGGATGATACAATACCATAGGTAATTACCGGCCCGGCAACGACAAACATTTTTGCACCTACTCCCAGAATATATCCTTCCGATTTAAATTCAATGGCGGGAGATGCAACTGCGTTGGCGAATCCGGTAATTGGAACGATTGTACCTGCGCCGGCGTATTTCGCAAGGCGGTCATACAAATCCAAACCGGTAAATAGAATACTTAAAAAGATGAGCACAATGCTGGTAGCCGTGGAAGCCTCTGTTGCATCCAGACCGCGGCATTTAAAAAAGTTGTTGATCAGCTGTCCGATGGTGCAAATTGCACCACCTACTAAGAAAGCGAGCAACATGTTTTTCCAAATGGGAGAGTTAGGGGTGCGTGCTTCGGCGTATTTGGTATAGTCTGTCTGTTTCAAATGGATAAACCTCCTTTACAAATAAGCTGTTTATATATTTATTGTTCCTATGATTTGAAATATGGTGATTGAAAGCTTGTGCAAGCAAAAAAAGTACTGTCAGTAAAAAATAGCGCAGTTTTCTCGTCATAGAAGATCACCCAATACTATTTTGTATGAAAAAAGACTGAATATACAAAAAATCCGTAGAGAGATCTCTACGGATTTTCAGACTGTCGAAAAACTCGGTCTACCACAAGCAAAGTATATATTGCATTTAAAAAGTTGACTTCTGTGTCCTGCAGCGCAGCGCATATCAAAATGTTAAAACCGCAAGGAAAACGTCGAATTTCCCTTGCGGTTTCTTGTTTTTTACGAATGCAAACTCTACCGTACCATCGTACGCCGACGAATTTGCATTCGCAAAATATACCTTCGTTTTTCAACCTCTGACCAGCGTGTCGACGTTATCGCCACGCTGCAGCATCCCAATTGTCAATTGGGATGCTGGTTCGTTGTCATATTCTTTTATATCGGTTTGAATTTTATTTCCAGGAGAGAATACGGCTCATAATTACTGCGGCCTCTGCTCTTGTTGTATTACCGAGAGGATTTACCGTACCATCTGGATTGCCTTTAACAATGCCAGCATCTACCATGGCCGCAATGTCAGCCTTTGCATACTCTGCAATAGAAGCAGAATCCGCAAAAGAGGTAAGGTCAACGTTTTGCCCAAGCTCTTTGATAAGGCGCATACCACGGGCACAAATTACCATTAGGTCTTGTCTTGAAATAGCTTCATCCGGGTTGTAGTTTACGCCGTCCGTTCCCTTTAAGATGCCAATTGCTTTTCCGATGGCGATTTCCTTGGCAAATTCATTGTCCTTAGAAACATCGGCAAATTGTTCGTTCTCCGCAGCGGTAAGGTCTAAGGCACGAATCAAGAATCCTGCAAATTCTGCTCTTGTAATATTTCGGGCCGGTGCATAGCTCATGGGAGAATTCTCGTTGGAAATATTCTTTTCACGAAGATTTTCAATCTGATTTCTGGCCCAGGCGTAGTCCCCTAAATCCAGATACTGACAAGGTACAAAGGTGGAGAAATCTACGCCGTTTGCAATAATTTCGTAAAGTTTTGCACCGCATGGATTTAAGGAAACGGAGAGGGTACCATCTCCAGTAAACGTATCATTGTCGCCGCCGATGCATTTTGCTGTACAAGCGCCGATTTTTACGCTGCCATCACCGCTTGTCAGGGGAATCTCAATGGTGGTTTCCTCCTTTTCAAGCCGGGAAATAACAGCCATATACAGTTTGCCGTCCTTGATAAAACAACGATACCAAGCATTTTCTGCTCTGCCCTCGGTGAAGGTGGGGGTGTCCATGCCGGAAAAGGCTTCATAAACAACAGGGAGCTCTACTTGTGCTAATGACTTGATACCATCCCACATTTCTACTTGGTTAAGACGGATATTTTCACCATTCTCATTTTGGTCTGCTTCGCCCCAAGTGTAGTAGCCAATGGCACGAGCGCCAACAAAGAGCGCCTGATATGCCATAGAACGAATTTCCTCGCTTGAGGGAAGAAAACCGCCTCGGTATGCCTGGAGGATTGCCCATACCGGTTTTTCACTTTGTACACTTTCCCTGGCCTTTTGCATCTGTGAGGTGACATAGGTTGTCTTGGAACGAGAAGAGGTGGGATAGGGGTCTGTTGCCAAAATATCACAGAATTTAGAAGACCAGTTGAAGGTGATATCCTGATTATCATTTATATATACCGGATGATTTGGATCGATGTCCCTGATAAACTTGTATGAATCCTTTAACATTTCAATACAGTCGAAATAAGGAAGTTTACCGAAGGGTTCATCTTGTACCATCCAGCATAAGATGTTGGGGTCATTCTTGTATTTTTCCAGGATACGTCTCGTAGAATCAATATTGTCCTCAAAAATGGGACCACCGCCGTTTCTATATAGGGCAACCATTGCCATCATGCCGGCTTCTCTAATTTTTTTCATGGAATTGTCGAACTCTTTTTCTGTCTGGAAGGTAATCTGTACACTGTTAATGCCGCCTTCCTTAGCCTCCTCATAGTACTTGCTGTTATGATGGTAGGAGAAGATGGGGTAGAAGGGCTCACCTTCGCGGCGGAAAATACCGTCCTCCGGCAGATAGTTGGGTCGGGGATACATATATACATCCGTGGAATGCTCTTCGATGACGTTGCCGGAACCATCGTGGATTCTGGCCACAACGTCAAACCGTTCCTGCATTTTCGTCTTTAATGCATCAGTAGGATAGGTAAAGCTTACGGCGCCATTTTCAAAGGCTCGGGGCGGCTGTTCGCACACTACGGTATTGCCGTCCATTAGGGCGAAGGAAACGGTTTTACTCTCTATTTCTGTCATGTTAGGGGTGGGCTTTACGGTTGCAGTACCAGTTTTAAAGTCCGGATAATAAAACACCCAGTCCGTTTCAAAAGAGGCCATCTTTGGGATTTGAGTTTTGTATAGCTGGAAGTCATCAAAGTATACGGTGCCTTCGCCATACAGACGGGGATAGAATGCAACACCGTGACAGCCTGCCGGAGTTTGAAAAGTCTGAAATACTTCAACCCAGCCCTTGCCTGCTTCAACAAGGCCACGCTGGCTGGTCAGGAATTCATAACCGAGAGAGGTTTCCGCTGAGGAACGAGGTTCGGAATAGAATTCAAACTTGACACGCGCAGCGGCATCAGAACCTTCACCACCACTGACAAATCGTTTCCCGAGCTCTGTTGCTTTAACCCAGAATACCATAACGTATTCTGTGGCAGGCTCTACTTCAATCATCTGGCTAATCCATGGATTTACGGGGTTTTTGTAGTTTGGATCATCTTTATATTTTTCTGTAAACTCATGCTTATAGTGAAGTTTTACAGCGTAATTTCCGGAATGTTTTTCTTCACTGGTAATGCTAACCATAGGGTTATCATCTTTCCAACCTTTATAAGCATTCCAGCCAGCAGTTCCGTTTTCAAAGCCGCCAATATTCGCACCATTTTCGTCCACCATAAAGTCGGTTGCACCGTCAGGGATGGTGACAGTTAAAGGCTCAATGGTGATGACATCCTCAAAACCGCCGTTTAAAGGGTTTTCATAGTCTGAAACCTCCATCTGATCCCAAAAAACGGATACGCCTTCCGGCAACGCCCCAGTATCGAGGCAAACAACGACAAGTCCATCTTCCGGGGCTTCGAATTGCGCAGTAAGCTTCGTCCATTTTTGGGCATCGGTTACATTATCAGACAGAGCGTAAGCAGCAGCCTGACCGGACTTATATTCCGGTGTAATACGAATCATCATGCCCGTGCCTGAAAAATTGACTTTTTTTGAAATCTTGGCATACGAAGAAACTGTGTAGGTTTTCCCAGGTTCAAGACCATAAAGCTGGTACCAAACACGGCTGGATTTGTCCATCTTATTAAAGATTTCCATGGAGTACTTTCCCTCATAAGCCTCTTTGTCTGTTACTCTTGCCTGGATTCTTTTTTCTGTAGCATAGCCGCCGGCGCCAACGCCCCAGCCATCAGCCCAGGTGTAGGTTTCTGCCTGTTCAGTCAGAACTTTGGCGGCTAAAGCCGGAAGAGAGGAAAATATCATACAGATTGAAAGAAATACAATAGCAATACGTTTTATCATTTTATACATCCTTTCTTGTTACTTTTTAGAAATGCAAGGGGATAAGCTCATTTCCCATACCATGGATTGAAAAGTACCGAGAGCTGCAGGGATAGGAAGAGATAAGGAACCTGTAGCCGGTACATAACTATACACTGTTTTGCCACCATGGACGGCTATAGGTGTCGCGACCGCCTCTTTTTTTAGAATTTCTAAAGAAAGAAGCTCTCGTATCCCTTCTACATAAGTCCCGTTCATCAAAAGGGTGGGTTTATATATGCCACTGTAGTGAATCATATAGTCCGTTCCTTGCTGTTCCTTAAAAAGATGAGGCCGAACCTCGTGCAAAGTCAGTGCTGTAATCTTTCCAGTGCCTCCTGTATCGCCTACTATTAAAACTGTATCTGCACCATGGTCTACCCCATAAAAATAGAGGTTAATATTTCCAGAGGTAGGGATAACATATTGATTCAGAACTGCTGCCTCGATCTCTTCTGCAGTTCCAAGACCACAGATAATGTCAGCAGTAGAATCCGTATTTTCGTAGATAAAGCTTACTTCATAAAGTGTGGCAGCGGATAGAGACGGTATCGAATATACCATAGCATTGCCGCGCTTAACGCCTTCGCCTAAATCAATATTGCTTTCATATAAGATAGGAAGCTCTTTGGAGATTTCCTGTATGGACGGCCAAAGGGCAGTCTGAGAAAGGGGAGATTCTCCGTCTGCATTGCAGTAACGATAGTACCCAATGCCAGTAGCACCCATATGGATTGAGGCCCGCACCATATCCCAAAGAAGAGCACTATCCGGTAGCATATCGTAATATCGGAAGGCCTGCAAAATAGGATAGAAGGTCTTTTGCTGTACTTTGGCGGCCTGACGAAGCTTATCTGTCTGCTGCAGTACGTAGCCTACCTTGTCGTCTTTTTTTGCGGGATAGGGATCTGTCAGAAGAATATCACAAAACTTGGCAGAATCTGTAAACGACGCATCACGGTTGTCATTTAACATAACCGGATGCATTTTATCAATATCACGAATTAGCTTGTACGCTTTGGATAGAGTTTCTATACAAGTGAAATAGGGGAGTTTGTCAAATGGTTCGTCCAGCAACAAATACCCTAGTACATTGGGGTCATTCTGATAGGTTTTAATAATGCTTTTAATTATATTCACATTATCTTCCGATATTAGACTTTCACCGTCTAAATGGATGTAAATCATGGCCATCAGGTCTGCCTCCCGAACCTTTGCCATGGTGGTTGCAAGGCCAGCCTCCGTTTCAAAGGTAACCTGCACTGTATTCATACCGGCAGCTTTGACTGTACTGTAAGACTCCTGTGGGACGGAGTAACAGAAATAGGGGTAAAAATCCATCCCGTTTTTCTGATAAATTCCGCTCTGAGGGAGGTTTTTCGGTCTATCATACATATAAATAGGTGTTTGGTAGGTTTCCTGAACTTGGTCATCCTTATATACTGTGCATTTTAGCGTAAACTCTGCACTATAGGCAGAGCCTTTTTTAGAAAGCATAGAGTCGGAAGAAAAGCGGCAGTCAACTTTAGTATCTGTCAGGCTAATGCCAGTTTCTTCCGCCAGCTTCTCTTTACCGTACCATAGGGAGAAATCAACACATCGACCGGTAACTGTATCGTCTATAACAGACAAGGAGGCGGTAAAGGCTTTGTTATCCGGATAGAGATATACGCTGTCAGTTGATAGAATTGTTTCTCCGAAGCTTTCAAGCTGGTAGAGAGCAAAGTCATCAAAAAATGCTGTGCCGGTATTAAAGTAAAGCCTTGGAAGAATGGCTAAAACGTTGCAGTTCGGCATAGTGTCAATCACTTGATAAAACTGCTTCCATTCACTCACTTCGCCCAAGGCTCCAGTAATAAGCGAAGTGCCTTGGGAAGAGTATTTTGTCATATCCTTATAAAATTCTACTTTCACTCGTGGAACGCCTAATGTGCCAGAAGCCATTTTGCAGTAGCCGGTTAAAAGGTATTTAGAGTTTGGAGAAACAGGTACTTTTATACTGCAGTAAGGGTCAATAGCATTATAGTTTGTTTTGAAGGATGTTTCATAGTGTATGGCGGCTGCGCGTGATCCGTTTCGGCCGCAATTTTCCGGGAAGGAAATCATGGGATTTATGATTTCATTGCTGGGATTATATTTGTGCCACAGGCTATCGTCCTCGAAGCTGCCGGCAAGAGCTAAAAGATTTGGACTGTCCTCTGGGATTTCAAATGTGGCAGGGCCTAACGTTGAAACTTCTTCAAATCCGCCGTTTAAAGTCTTTCCTTCCAAGTTCACATCGTCCCATAAAACGCTTTCACTGTCAGAAATCTGAGGACTGTCCAGCGCAATGACCACATTTCCATTTGTTGGAATATTACCGGATAATGTAAGTGAAAGTAGTGTCCATACACCGGTTTTTTTGGTGTAGGCATGCGCAAGGGAGTTGGACTGCCCACGGTTTTCATGGTCAAGTATCAAAAGACCAAGACCATTACCTCCAATATTTTCAATGTCACCCTTTACATAGCAGGAAACCGTATAGCTTCCCTCCGGGTCAAGACCGAAAATGCGGGTGAAAATCCGGCTGGCTTTTTTGTCGCTCTTAGACAGAATTTTCATGGCGTAGTTGCCAGTTTTCCCTGGAGAGACAGCGAAAGCGTTTATTCCTTTTTCCGTTTTATAGTTCGAAAGGTCTGAGGTGTACCAACCATCCGGCCATAGGCAGACCGGTTGCCCGGTGTCTATCTGCAACTGCCAGGCAAGCGTCGGCATGCCGGCGGAAATCACACATACGGCAAGAAGAAGACACAACAATGTATATTTTTTTTTCATAATTAACTACTTCCATAACTTACGGATGTTGTTAGCAGCCTCCTGCATAAGGACGGGGAATGCGGGTGCAGCTCTATCCATTTCGGCAAAAGGTAGAGCAAAAAAGCACTCCTTGTTCTTGACAGCCATTTCCTTGTAGGAGCTGCTGTCCGGCAGGCTGTGGTCACCTTTTTCAAAGGACAGCGCAAGCCATTTGCCCACAATTGCTGTTTCCGGCAGATACAGATATTTCATGTTTTCATATACATAAGCACGATGGTATTCACATGTAGCGTTCTCTTTTAAGGTATGCTCAAATACGGGATTTACAGGATGCTCTTCCTGGAGTCTTTTTAAAGAGGCGACCAAAGAATAGTCATCGTGACCGGCAAGCACCTGACAGAGAATTTCAAGAAGAGCTGCTGCCTTCTGGTAGAGAGGGAGTACCTCACAATCTTTGCCATTTTTCCAGTCAATCATACGAGCGATCACATCGCCCTGCGCCACGTGAATATAGCGGCCAATGAGTGTCCTTGCAATATCATAGGCATCCCGGCGAATCATATCGTCCGTCAGGTCTATTGTCGCTAAAGTCTCTAAAATCCATGCAGCATCCTCGGCCATTTTGGCAAGCCGTTCCGGCTTTTCACAGCGGATGGCCATCTCCTTCTCAATGTACGTCATCATAAGGATGGGATTAAAGAAGAATTCGGAATAGCTCCACCAGTCTTGCATTTCCACAAAAGGCTGAAATGCTTTATAGACTTCTGTCAGCTTTTCAGTATCATAGGCGTACCGATCTTTGGCATATTTTTCAATGCGTTCCTCCATGGTGAGCTCTAAAGGCGACCAAGCATTGGAGGTGAAATATTCGCTCATAAATGTGTCTGAGTGAGAAACTTCCGGCCAATAAATAAGACCACGACACATTTTGTCCGCTGCTGCAATCTTAAGCCGCTCCTCCGTAATGGCGTAGTCGCCACGAACATCGTTATTTCTGGAATATGCGTGAAAAATACCAAAAATATACGGAAATTTGCCTATTGTACCCCATTTTGTAAAGTTATTGTCCTTTTTAGAATCAGAGGTGTAATCAAGGAGAATGGTAGAATCCGGGTCAAATTCCTCTAATAGTTTTGCAGCCTCCTCCGGGGTATACTTAAACCATAAATCCCAGGAGGCAATCATAAGGGGTGCATTGGGGTAATTTTTGCGCACATATTCTCCAATCCGACGGTAGACGTACTGCTTCATCCGCATATTTACCGCCCTGTCCTCAGAGAACATCCGCTCGGCAAAGCCAATGGTGTGGAAAAGCTGGGGTCTTCCGTATTCTCTGATATGCGCTTCGGTAATGGAAAAGTATTTCTGCAGCCATTTATCTTTGCGAATATCCCAACAGAGCTGCTCCGGGTCGCCATAGTTCGCTGTGGCCTGGTCAAAGAACTCCGGCTTTTCATTTTCGATAAAATCAAGTGGGGTAGGCGTATACCAATGGGTCATGGTGCCACAGTCCTCCGGGTGCATTAAATCCCGGTCAAAAGCGTAGGACAATACCTTTTTACGAAGTTCGCCCCTGTATCGCAGACCCCAGGCCGACGTCCTGTCGTAGAACATTTTTTTACCCGGACTCTGAAAATCATCCTCTGGGGGATATTGACAGCTTTCCGGAAAAGCTTTCTGAAAAATATCGTCATGACCAATGCGGAGCATAAAGAGGTTAAGCCTCTTTTTCAGCATCCAGTCAATCTCACGTTTCCAGTCCTCCCAGCCCCAATGCTCTGCTTGAAAGCGCCAAAGCCCTCTATGGGCAAAATAGCGAAGACCGCGGTAGGAGAGCTTCGGCCGTTCAACAATATCAATACCGTCAATCAATAAGGCGTTTTTCTCCGGAACCCGGTCACCATCCCAGAACCAGCGGCAGCCGCAAACCTTTTCCAGATAAGTGTAAACGGCGTATAATATCGCGCGACCCCGTCCGCCGCCTATGAAAAGAAAGCTTCTTCCACGCATACGAACACCTCGTATCGCATAGTCCTCAGAACCATAGCGAATGGGGAATCCGGCAAATTCACCAGATAGAAAAACCTCCGCAGTAAAATGATTGACTGCATCCGTACCAATTAAAACGTAGTCACTTTTCCCGTCGTCCGCAGTATCGACAGGAATGTCCCGACCTGTAATTAGCCGATGATATTTCATAAATTCCATGTACGCCGCTTCATGAGCGGTGTCCATAGCATGGGGCTTTAAAAGCTTTAGCATAGTCTGTTCCTCCATTTATTGAATGGTGATTTCAGTAGCAGAACGGAGAGGTATAATGGAAGTCGTGTTTGTCCAAGCCATAAGCTTTATCGTATTTGCAGCAGTAGGAATCTGCACAGCTTTGCTGCCCATATCAACATATACTGTTGATACCGTGTAGAGAGCCGCAGTCGTGCCTTCCACTAATTTCTTTTCTATATTTTTTGTAACAACTACTGTATCAATAGCCGTTAATGTTAAATTAGACGCATTGTTATAAAGACAAACCAGGACGGTAGGAACAGATGCATCTGTTGCTGCAGTCGCAGAAGGATTACTGTAGTAAGAAATAGTAATCTCTTTGCCTGCATCGGTTGTAGTTACAGCCGTATGCTCAAAATTGTAATCAGAAACTTTCTTTACAGAAATATTATCCAGCAAAGAGCCTTTTTGTCGAGAGGAAAAGTTTAACACTTTATCTTTGGCAATAGCATCAGCAGGGACATTAAAGTAGAATTCAATTTTTACGTAACCAGACTTAGGAAGAACTGCTAAATTACTGTTTAGCGCCTCGGTTGCGGAACCATCCCGTGTACCCGTAAAGAA
>JAQXGO010000014.1 GCA_029006755.1 Clostridia bacterium
AGACAACGAATATTTTTATGCAACACATAAATTTTATTCGTTCGATGATTTTGCTAAACAATTAAAGGTACATAACTATAAATACAACAAGTTTCCTATGCGACCACTTAATTGGAAAGCTCCTGTTGACTACATCAAGGCTTTCCTTGAAGATGGTGAAATTTTTTAACTGTGTTTGTAACACATCATTGACAAACCTACAAAATTTGTCTCTGCATAACATTGTCTGCATTTGGGTAAATTATGGTAAATGTTCGGAAACATAAATGTTTTTTACCGGAAATGCTTGACTTGATACGTAAAAAATGGTATACTAATTTAGAATTTTTGTTCGGAAAATAAATATGGAGGATGTATTGTGACAAAAAAACAAAAACTTAAAATTATTCCGTTGGGAGGCCTTGATGAGATCGGAAAAAACTTGACCGTTGTCGAATATGAGGACGAGATTTTGATGATTGACTGCGGTCTAGCCTTCCCCGGTGAGGACATGTTGGGCATTGATTTGGTCATTCCCGATACGTCTTATCTTGTGCGCAATCGTGACAAAATCGCCGGCCTTGTTTTAACGCATGGACACGAGGATCATATTGGTGCTGTACCTTATGTCTTTCGGAACATTAATGTGCCGGTATATGGCACACGGATGACGCTTGGACTCTTAGAGCATAAGCTGAAAGAACGCGGTATGGTAAATGATGTGGCCCGAATCACTGTAAAGCCGGGCACAATTAAAAAAATCGGCCGTCACTTCAAGGTTGAATTTATTAACGTAAACCATAGTATTGCCGGTGCTGTTGCACTGGCCATCCATACACCGGCCGGCGTGCTGGTGCATACGGGAGACTTTAAAATTGATTGCACCCCGATTAATGGTGATATGATTAATTTAACCCGGTTCGGGGATCTTGGGAAAGCCGGTGTTTTAGCGCTTCTCTCAGACAGCACCAATGTAGAGCGCCCCGGGTATACCATGTCGGAGCGGACTGTAGGCGAACGGTTTGACGAAATTTTTGCCAAATCCGGGGATAAGCGCATTATCGTGGCTTCCTTTGCTTCGAATGTGCATCGTATTCAGCAAATCATAAACTCAGCTGTCCGGAACAAGAGAAAGGTCGCCGTATCCGGGCGCAGTATGCTGACCATCGTGGATGTTGCGGCAGAGCTTGGGTATTTGCATGTCCCTAAGGGTACGATTATTGACATTGAAGATATTAACCGTTATAAACCGCATCAGCTGGTGATTGTGACAACCGGCAGTCAGGGCGAGCCTATGAGTGCATTAACGCGCATGGCCTTTTCTGATCATAAAATGGTGGAAATCGGTTCAGGCGATTTGGTCATTCTCTCCGCCAATCCCATTCCCGGCAATGAGAAGGCGGTTTCAGGCGTTATTAACGAACTCTTTAAAAAGGGTGCAGAGGTTATTTATGAATCTTTGGCGGAGGTGCATGTATCCGGCCACGCCTGCCGCGAGGAGTTAAAGCTTATTTTAGGCCTTGTAAAACCAAAATACTTTATTCCTGTCCACGGAGAGCATCGCCACTTGATGCGGCACGCTTCTCTGGGCGTACAGATGGGTGTAAAACCCAAAAATGTATTTGTGCTTGGATTAGGCGATGTTTTAGAGCTTTCTGCAGACACTGCCATTGTCAACAGTAGTGTACCTGCCGGTCAGGTGCTTGTAGATGGGTACGGCATTGGCGATGTAGGCAACATTGTTTTGCGAGACCGCAAGCATTTGGGTGAAGAAGGGCTTATCATTGCGGTTGTAACGCTTTCCAATACGCGTGAAATTCTTTGTGGGCCGGATATTATATCCCGCGGCTTTGTTTATGTACGCGAATCGGAAGATTTAATTGAAGAAATGAAAGATGTAGTTTCTGATGCGGTACTGGCAGGTCGTTCTACCGGCAATGGCGATTGGAATGCAATAAAAACAAGCATGCGTAATTCTTTGAGCGATTTCATTTTTGAAAAAACAAAGCGGAAACCTATGATTCTGCCAGTCATCATGGAAGTTTAACGCGTAAACATAATAGAAGGAGTGGATTCTATGAAAGCAGTGATGTATGGAGCCGGCAACATTGGCCGTGGATTTATCGGTCTTTTACTTAGCCAGTCTGGGTATGACGTTTCTTTTGTAGACGTGAATCCAACGGTTCTGGAGGCGATGAACGAAGCCCATCGTTACCCGGTAGAAATTCTATTAGATGAGGGCTCAAAAGAGGTTTGGGCGGAGAACATCTCTTGTGTAGACGGCAAAGATATGGATGCAGTTGCCTCTGCCATTGCAGAAGCCGATGTGATGGCTACTGCCGTAGGCGTAAACATTCTGCGGTTTATCGCAGAACCGATTGCCCGCGGTCTTGAAAAGCGTTGGGCAACTGGCAATATGACACCTTTTAACATTATTATTTGTGAAAATCTGATTGGGGCTGACAGCGTTCTAAAGGAACTGATCAGCCAGTACTTAACCGATGAGGAAAAGAGCCTAATGGATACCTTAATTGGCTTTGTGGAAGCCTCTATCGGCCGCATGGTGCCTGTGCAGACAGCGGAAATGCAAAAGGGCAATGTCCTGCGCGTTTGCGTTGAAGCATATGATAAATTGCCGCTTGACAAGGCTGCTGTGAAAGGGGACTTCCCGCCTATTCACAATGTAATATGGTATTCTCCATTCTCCTTCTACATTGAACGTAAGCTTTTTATTCACAACATGGGCCACGCCATGACCGCATATTTAGGGGATATTATGGGCTATGAATACATTTGGCAAGCAATTGAGAATCCCACCATCGAGCTTTTGGTTATCCGCGCAATGACCGCCTCTGCGATTGCTCTTGCCAAACGTCACGGCGGAGATGTCAGCATGCTATATGACCATGTGCAAGATTTAATTCGTCGCTTTGCTAACGACAGACTTGGTGATACCGTCAAGCGCGTAGGCGGCGATGTAAAAAGAAAGCTTTCGCCGGGGGATAGACTGATTGGTGCTTATACAATGTGCAAAGAGCAGGATGTGGATACCACCTACATTGCTGCCGGTATTGCTGCCGCTTTGTGCTTTACACATGATGATATCACAAAAGAAAAATCTGCTGAAGAAATTCTAAGTGAAATATCTAATCTTGCAGATCAGGCAGAAATATTGCACACACTGGAACGCTTTAAAAAAGGTGAAAGTTTAGAGAAAGTGCTGCAAGCATTAAAGCGTGAGGCCAGACAATGAGTGAGCAGATAAAAAGGTTGATTTCCTGGATTGCATGCAGTATACTCACGCTTGCCGTTTGCGTTTCCTTATTTCTTCTTATTATGAACCTTTCCGGCGCCGCAAGAATATGGACGATCGTAGGCATTGTACTCGTCAGCCTGATCATCCTGATCATTGTTCTTAAGCGGAATGCACGCAATGAACAGATGGTCGGCTCACTGTTGGATATTTTATATAAAAATGCTGATCCTGCCGCCTTCATTGCTGCCTCTGAAAAAGCCTTAGAAAAAACAAAAAACAAGGCTCTGCGGTGTACGCTAATGCTTAATCTTGCCGTTGGGTATGAAGCAATCGGCGATTTTAGCCATGCCATTGCGATCATGAAACAAATTAGCGTTTTGCTGACGGACCGGACGTCCAAGGCAATCTATTATTGCAATTTGGCTGGTTTTTATGCCCAAGGCGACCGACTGACTGATGGCCTTGGCGCCTATAAGGTTGCTCGTCAATATTATGAAAAATGCAAAAAAAAGATTCCCAATGCCTATTTTCTTTATACGCGAGGCCTCTTGTTTTACACGGAGGCACAGTATGAAGATGCAATGGATAGCTTTAAAAAGGTGCAGACAAACCAGTTTCAGGATAGGCACGCGCAAACGAAGCTTCAGCTTTATATGGCACGCACCTTCGCTGCTATGGGCAAAACAAAGGATGCACGAGAATATTATTCCAAGGTGCTGCAACGAAATACCTACCCGTATCTTCTTACTTGTGCCAAACAGGAATTAGATGCATTACAAAAGAATGTTGAGTAACCTATAAGGGTGGAGCAAAACAAATTTGCTTTGCTCCACCGCTTTTTTAAATGCAAGAAACACATTGACAAAATTATACTTTCGCGATATAATATGATTGTTCTCCGCCGCATGCAGAATGGAGTGACCGCATTGTATGATCCGTTCGTTGCCGCAGACGGTTATAAGACCACGCAATCAGCCATACGCCCCCGTAGTAAAGCGGATATTACAAGCCCCTCCTAAGGGTTAGTCATCGGTTCGATTCCGGTCGGGGGTGCCAGAAAAATCGACAAGATTCTTAAGAGTCTTGTCGATTTTACTTACTACCTATTCACTCTTCACTCTTCG
>JAQXGO010000015.1 GCA_029006755.1 Clostridia bacterium
CGCCTAATCGTTAGGTTTTTGGTCTAACTTTTGGGGATCGGTTCATTTTCCTTATGCTTTTATCTTTTTTATTTATAAGATGTTTTTGCATAAAGAACGGATATTTGCAATAGACTATGGGTAGAGGTGAACATAATGTGGAAAAAAATAATTGTTTATGCAGTATCCATTCTGCTTCCCCTGGCCGTGGGCGGTCTATCCGCACTTTTCACAATGGAATCAATGGAGAAATTCGGCGCGCTGAACCAGCCGCCCTTCGCTCCGCCCGGCGAAGTTTTCCCGATTGTGTGGACCATTCTTTTCATACTGATGGGTATCAGTGCAGCCATTATCTTTCTGTCCGGTCATCGCGACCGCACCGGTGCGTTGACCGTGTATGGCCTGCAGCTGGTAGTCAACTTCTTTTGGAGCATTCTGTTCTTCAATCTGGAGGAAAGGCTGCTTGCACTTTTCTGGATTTTGCTGCTGCTGGCTTTAGTGATTTGGATGATAGTCCGCTTTTCCCATATTTCTAAGACAGCTGCGTATCTGCAGATTCCGTATCTTTTATGGCTTATTTTTACCACATACCTAAACGCAGGTGTATGGTATTTGAATCGATAAACAAAGGGGCCGTAGCAAAAAGATTTTTCATCATCATTTTGCTACGGCTCCTTTTTCCGAAAACAGAAATCAGAATTTTGCCGCGATTTCGCTGGCTGTACCAAATTCCGCACCCTCCGCAAGGAGAAGCTGAATCAGTTTTTCCATTTCCTTTGTAGCATAGTCTCCGCAATTTCTCGTAATGAATTCATCCGGTATGACAGTGGCTTCACCAAAGTGATAGCTTTCCTCCATCGGCCAGAATTCCCAAGGATGAATGTACAGGCAAACAACGGCCGGCAAATTCTTTTCCTCGCAGAACTTCACAAAGCCGCGAATTTTATTCATCACAAAGTCTGCGCCCTCAGTACGAAACTGTGGCCACTGGTCGCGGTCGCGCTCAAGACCCGGGTCAGCAGATTCCATCACCATATCGGCAAAGTTCGGCACTTCTACAAGTTTCATATCACCCTTCTTTGTCCAATCCGTTTTATCCGGATGGTAGGGGGCAAACTGTTCACGATAGAAGTACATAGGATAAGTACAATCTGACTTATATCCCAAGGATTCCAATGCGTTTACAACCGCAGTGGACCCCCAAAGGCGCGGACAACGAAAAGAGGTGGGCTGTACGCCTGCGGCCTCAGCAACAAGTTTTGTACCCAATGCAATCCGCGGTTCCACCTCATGCGGCAAAAGCGGTTTCACATCCGGCAGGGGGAACAATTCATCCCCAAGGGTTTCATGATATAGACCATGACAGCCTACTTCGCTGGTACTTTCTGCTACCATTTTGGCAATCTGCGGATTTTTCTCTGCACTTTCGCCGGTGAAGAAGAAGGTGCCGCATACGCCATTTCTTTTAAACATATCGAGAAGAATCGGCACACCGTTTTTCACACCTTCATAAAAAGGAGTGAAGCTGCCGACATCGGTTTCAACGTCAACACCGATAATAACATAGGTTTTCATATCTGTTTCCTTTCTGTCAGCAGGAATATCCCATCACAGTATAGAAAGCCATGTTCTGCTGGCGTGTATCTAAACGGCCATACTGACAAACCACAGGCACATCGCTTTCAATACGCAGTGCATACTGGGTTTCGCCAGGAATTTCAAAGCCTCCGAAATCATCCGGATTATAGGTACGCAGACAGCGGACACGGTTAGCTTCTACCACCAGAGGAATATCTCTTACCGGCTCTTTGTTATCAAAATACAAAGTCATTCTTATGTTCGCAGGGGCATCGTTCATGTTCAAAATGATGACAGATTCATGACCGATCAGCGGAAAGTCACCCTTCGGCGGCATTTCCAAATCGGGATACACCCAAAGTTTTTTCCCGTTATCCATACTGCCCTCCATTAAAACTCTAATTCGTGAATGGTACCGATTTGTTCGCTCAGCATGTCAATACCGGTTTCGGTAATGGCAATCGGCTTCTCCCAACGGAGACCGAAATCGCTACCCATTACAAATGTATCAATCTGGAAGGTCATGTTCTTCTGCAGGACGTAGTCAGAAATGGTTTCCATCCAAGGCGCTTCAACTTCGATCAGGCCTAAACCGTGACACGGGCCATAGAAGTAGTTATTACGCTTGCCGTTGGCTTCAAAGTACTGAATAAAGTTCTTAGCAATATCACCGGAAACAACGCCGGCACGAAGCTGCTTTTCTGTCCACATATGTGCATCAAGGCCAAACTGTACAAGCTCCTTCTTTTCGCCGGAAAGCTTACCCATGCTGATCGGCATGCCGATGCTGGGAGAATAGCCGCAAATCTTGGCGGAAAGGTTCAGCTGCACAATGTCGCCCATTTCGATGGTCTTATAGGAAGAGCGAGAGATGGCGTGCTTTGTGCTCTTCTGGCTAAAGCAGTACATGGGAAGACCTTCATATTCTGCACCGTTTTCATAAATCGTTTTCTGTGCAATACCTACGAGCTGCAATTCGGTCATTCCCGGACGGATTGCCTTAATTACAGCATCGGTTGCAAGCTGTGTAATATGGGCGGCTTCACGCAGGCAAGCAATTTCATTATCACTCTTTACGGAGCGAAGCTGTACCATAATATCATCCGCACGAACGATTTCGGCATGGGGGTATGCGGCTTTCAGGCCTTCCATCATCACAACGTTTGTGTCCAGCCAGGAAGCAACACCAATGCGGATATGATCACCTGTAACGCCCAATTTCTTAAATACATCATTGTAAGTTTTCGGCTGCAATTCCGGGTAAGCCGGATTTGCGGACTCACGATATTCATACAAAACAAAAACATCGTCAATCACACCAAAATCGGAAGCGAAAATCTCACTTTCCGGACCAACCATCAATGCACAGTTACCTGTGGCGGAGATGGCAACGCCGCATCTTTCAAAAACAGGCCAAAAATTGCTGAAATAGCGTGTGTTTGCGTAATCGGCTTCAGAACCGTTGACAACCAAAACGTCAAGCCCCCACTCGGCAGCTTTGGCAGCCGCATTTTTGACTCTCTGTTTGTATTCCTCGGCGGGAATCTGTACTCTACTCATTCTTATCCTCCTAACAATTTTTTCTGTACATGGACAAAGCTATGTACACTGATACTAACACTTTGTATGATATATGATTTCCTACAAAAAGTCAATACTTTACAGGAAAAAAAGAAAATTACCGGATTTTTTTACCACCGGCGACAAGGGTGACAAGCTTTGCAGAAAAATCCAGCGGAAAACGGTCAAACAAACAAATATCAGCGCGCTTTCCTTTCGCAAGACTTCCGACCAAATCGGCGATACCGCAGTTTTGTGCGGCGGTGGCGGTTATGGCAAGAAGGGCATCTTTCGGAGAAAGACCGCCGCGAACAGCGAGGGAGGCATAGAGAGGAAGCAGAGCTGCCGGGTTTTCAAAGTGGTCGCTGATAATGGCGACCGCGGCTCCGTTTTGGGCCAATACAGCTGCATTTTGCAGGGAGGCGGCACCAATTTCCGGCTTGGATTTATCCCCAATCATGGGGCCTACACAAACGGGCAGCCCGGACAATAGCGTAGGAATTTTATAGCCCTCGGTTGCATGTTCAATGGAAACTTTCAGATGGAATTCTCGTGCAATACGCAAAGCGGTTTCAATATCGTCCGCTCGATGTGCATGGCATTTTACCGGCATTTCGCCGCGGATCACCCCAAGCAGGGCCTCCAGCTTAAAATCATAGGGTACATCCTCGCCGCGCGAGAGCGAAGACGCGTAACGGCTTGCGCGCGTAAACGTTTCTCGAAGGAGTGCGGCGGTTGCCATTCGGGTCATAGGTGCACGCCCCTTAGAGCGCCCGAACTGCTTGGGGTTTTCGCCAAAGGAAATCTTCATCGCAACCTGATCGCGCAGAAGCATTTCTTCCATGGTACTGCCATAGGTCTTCATGGCGCAAAACGTGCCTCCGATCGGGTTTGCACTACCGGGTCCTATGACAGCGGTGGTGACACCGGCAGAAAGGGCATCCGCAAAAGCACCGTCACAAGGATTGATGCCGTCCGAGGCGCGCAGCTGCGGCGAAATGGGGTCGGAAAGCTCATTGCAATCATCGCCCGGCTCTAAAAGGATTTCTTCCATAAGACCGGCATGGCTATGCGCATCGACAAAGCCGGGGCAGGCAACAAGGCCCGCAGCATCAATCACTTTATCAGTGACAGAAGGCGGCGGGCAATGCGACATAGAGCCAACTTGCACGATGCAATCGCCTTCTATTTGTATGTATCCGTTTTCATAGTCATTTTCCGCGCAGGATAGAATTTGTGCGTTTTGAATAAAAAGCATTTTGTTCTCCTATAATATAGTATAGTTTATGATCTTGCTGCCTTTCTTTGCAGGAAAAAAGGCAGAATGAATTCCAATTTCATCCGCCGTGCCCTTGACGAAACAGGGGAATTATGGTATGATAAACAAGAAAGGGGGTATTTTTATGCAAAAAATAAATAGATCATGGTGGCATGCATTATTCTTTGCATTGCTATTTGTCATAGGCTATAAAATTATTGATAAATTGCCACAGATTATGAACTACCTTGGTGGTCTGATCGGTGTGATTTCTCCATTTATCATTGGCGGGATCATAGCCTTCTTTCTATACCGCCCGGTCAAGAAAGTGGAGCATATGTTAAAAAGAGTGCAGGTAAGGTTTATCCAAAAGCGCGCACGAGGGTTTTCGATTGCAACGGTCTATATCCTGTTTTTGGCGGTATGCGCCTTCGTTATCGGCTTTTTAATCGAAGCGATATACAAAAACATTGCAGATATTATTGCAAATTGGGACACCATTTCTACCCGCGCAATGGAGATTTTTAATATGGTGAGCATCCCGCAGAAGCATGAGTGGTTAGATAAAATCAATGAATTCCTTTCCGGGCTAATGGAAAGCGAGATGATTTTGAAGGCCGGAAATATTGTTGGCGATGTTGCAAGTTCCATCATCTCGGTTGTAACCGGCTTCATTGTTTCCATTTACATGATTGTGGAAAAGGAATCCTTAGAAGCTATATTTAAAAAGATTGCGCATCGGATATTCAAGGGTGAGCGTGTACTTGCGATCAATAAAAATATCCGGCGGACCGGCGAATTGTTTTATTCCTACTTCACAGGCCTTGCACTGGATGCGACTGTGATTGGGGCAATTTCCGTTGTATTTTACATTATCTTTAAAGCGCCGTACCCCTGGCTATTGGGCATCATTATTGCAATTGGCAATATGATTCCGTTTTTCGGGCCGATTGTGGCTACCGTATTGGTGACGGTGATTGCCCTGATTGCTCTTGGACCGATGAAGGCCCTTTGGATTTTAATTTTCCAACTGATTTTGGGACAAGTTGACGGCAACCTGATTCAGCCGAAAATCGTCGGCAGCTCCGTCGGCATCAGCCCGTTTTGGGTCATCTTTGCCGTGATATTCTTCGGCGGCATTTTTGGGCCGGTGGGGATGCTCTTAGGCGTGCCGGTTGTAGCAGTCTGCCGCATGATGATCATGAATACGGATTTTAAACAATAAAACCACCACAGGGACTAATGACCTGTCCGGTCAGGAATTTGGCTTCCGCCGCATAAAGCACGGCTTCTGCAACATCATAAGGCGTTCCAAGGCGCATCAGGGGTGTTTCCTCTGCCAGCGCCTTTTTTTCTTCCGCGGTAAATCCATCGAGCATTGCCGTTTCAATCACACCGGGCGCAATGCAGTTTACGGTGATATTGGACGGGCCAACTTCTTTGGCCAGTGCTTTCGTAAAGCCGATGAGCGCGGCTTTGGCAGTGGAATAGTGCACCTCACAAGAGGCGCCGGTTATCCCCCAGATCGAAGAAATATTGACAATACTGCCTCTTTTTTCCCGAATCATGGAAGGAAGGAAGGCGCGGCACATATGATAGGCACCGTTGACATGCACGGCAAGCATATCTGCCCACTCAAAAGGCGTAATGTCCCCAAAGAGCTTTTGCTGCGCAACACCGGCATTGTTGACTAAAAGCGATGCATAAGGAAATTGCGAAGCCATTTGCTGTGCAGCTTCGCAATTTCGAACATCAATCTCGTAAGAAACGCCACCGATTTCCGCGGCAAGCGCCTTTGCAGTCTGTGCGTTATGATGATACCCAACCACAACATGCCAGCCCTTTTCAGCGAGAGCGCGGCAAATGGCACTGCCGATGCCGCCGGAACCGCCAGTTACAATTGCTGTTTTCATGGCTCTCCTCTCTTACATAAAAAATCCGAATACAACGAATCAACCATAAGCCTACAGCCATGGTTGATTACTTATGCATACAGATCAAAAAGTTACGCCGCTATGGCCTTAAGCTTAAGTGCCATCTGCGCCTTTTTACGAGAAGCGGTGTTTTTATGAATGATACCCTTTGCAACCGCCTGATCCAGCTTTTTAACAGCATAGCGGAAGGATACAGCTGCCTTCTCTGTTTCTCCGGCAGAAGCAGCAACTTCAAAACGCTTAATGGCAGTCTTTAAAGCAGACTTAATCATTTGGTTACGCAGTGTCTTCTTTTCAATCACTTTAACTCTCTTTTTTGCAGATTTAATATTAGGCATGATTTCACCTCCCAATTCAGTGACAAAGTGTAGTATATCACACTTTGCAGCGAAAAGCAAGTTTTTTTTAAAAAAATTTTATTTTTTGCAGATTTTCGTATATTTCTCATAAAACCGCACAAAATGATAGGGACTTAAGTTTTAAAGGAGTTGAATATTTTGGATAATACAGCACTGGTACTGGTTATTCTGGGTGCGCTGAATTGGGGTGCCATCGGCTTATTCGGTGTAGACGTCATTGGTACAATATTCGGCGGACAGGCTGCGGTAATCAGCCGCATTATTTTCGCAATTGTGGGGCTGGCCGGCCTTTGGAGCATTACCATTCTGTTTAAGGACAAAATACCCGCAAAGGATACAGAGTAAGGATAGAAGTGGGCTGCGGCGTATCTGCCGCAGCCCAAAGAAAAGCAGGGCATACATACAAACTATCCAGGTAGTTTTAGCATTTTGCAGGATGTTATATTCGATGGATAAAAAAAGGCTGTGACAATTCTGCCACAGCGCAATTTTGTATAGATGTATTGGAATCGATTATTTTGCGTAATCCACAGCGCGTGTCTCACGAATGACATTCACCTTGATCTGTCCGGGATACTGCAGCTCTGCTTCTATGCGTTTTACAATGTCACGCGCCATAATGACCGCTTCATCATCATTGACCGCATCCGGTTTTACCATAATGCGAATTTCTCTACCCGCCTGAATGGCAAAGGACTTGTCAACGCCCTTAAAGGAGTCAGCAATTTCCTCCAGTTTTTCAAGGCGCTTAATATAGGTTTCCAGGTTTTCACGCCGTGCACCGGGCCTTGCCGCGGAAATCGCGTCTGCCGCCTGCACGATGGAAGCTACAAGCGTTGTTGCTTCAATATCGCCATGGTGCGCGTGAATAGCGTGAATAATATCTTGATTTTCTCGGTATTTTTTCGCAATTTCCACACCAATGGTTACGTGCGTACCCTCTGTTTCGTGGTCAACGGCCTTACCGATATCATGCAAAAGACCGGCACGTTTTGCGGTCATTACATCGGCGCCCAATTCTCCGGCGAGCAGGCCGGCAAGATGAGACACTTCGATAGAATGACGAAGCACATTCTGCCCATAGCTGGTACGGAACCGCAGCTTACCGAGCAGTTTAATAATCTCAGGATGTAAGCCATGCACCCCTGTTTCAAAGGTTGCCTGTTCACCTTCCTGCTTAATTGTAGCGTCCACTTCCTTACGTGCGCGCTCCACCATTTCCTCAATACGGGCAGGATGAATCCGTCCGTCCGTAATCAGTTTTTCCAGTGCTACGCGCGCAACCTCGCGTCGTATAGGATCAAAGCCGGAAAGGATAACCGCTTCCGGCGTATCGTCAATAATCAGATCTATACCCGTCAGGGTTTCAAGGGTGCGAATGTTTCTTCCCTCACGCCCGATGATACGTCCCTTCATTTCTTCACCCGGGAGCGGAACCACCGATACAGTTGTTTCTGCCACATGGTCTGCAGCACACTTTTGAATGGCTAAACCTAAAATGTTCTTTGCGCGTTTGTCGGCTTCTTCCTTGGCTTGTGTTTCAATTTCCTTAATCATGATAGCCGTCTCATGACGAACTTCGCTTTCAATATTCTTGAGCAAATATTCTTTGGCTTCTTCAGCCGTTAATCCGGAAATTTTCTCGAGCAGCTCGATTTCTTTTGCTTTCAGCTTTTTGATCTCTTCTTGTTCTGCTTCTGTTTCCTTTACTTTTTTTGCAAGTTGATTTTCCTTCTGTTCCAATGCTTCGGTCTTTTTATCCAGGGTTTCTTCTTTTTGCTGAATACGGCGTTCTTGCCGGCTGATTTCATTTCTTCTTTCCCGCACTTCTTTTTCATATTCCACGCGGTTTTTGTGGATTTCTTCCTTCGCTTCCACTAAAATTTCGCGCTTTTTACTCTCTGCGGCGTGCTTCGCCTGTTCAACCAGCTTTTTTGCCTGCTCTTCCGCACTGCCGATTTCGGCTTCCGCAATTTTTTTACGGTAAGCAATGCCGAGCCGGAAGGACACAAAGGCTGCGCCGATGACAAGGATAAGACCGACGATTGCAACAATGATTGTTGGGTTTATCGCTACCACCTCCTTCATGATGTTTATGTACATGAAAAGTATAAGCATGACTTATACACACGCTGCGCCGGATACCGGTGCAAAACACCGCAAAAACGCGGTCGGTATACAGAAAACAGGGGCGTTGCCATGTACCTGCGAACGCCGGGCGGATTTTAAAAACTATACCGCCTCTTATATTGTATAGCTTTTTCCTGTGTTTGTCAAGGGAAATAACAGATTATTTTAGGAAAATAATAGAAGAAAAAGAATACCGGCAGTGTTTACAAGAATGCCGTAGAATAGCAGAAGAATGCAAACTGGCGTGGCTGGAAGTTTTTTCCTTTGCCACACACAGCCCAACAGAACAAAGGGCAAGAGATCAACCGTATAGCGGTTCCCGAAATGCCAGCCGCCCATAGTACGGTGACAGCATAAAAATACAAGATGGAGAAGGAGAAGAAAAAACAGAAAACAATTCGATTTGCTTGGGGCGTGCACAAGCTGCAGGACATACAAAATGAAAATGGGAGATACCAGATAAAAAGCAAAGCCATCAAAAAGCGGTATAACAAGGTGCCCGGCTTCTAAAGCAGGAAGGCGCACCAACCGGTACAGATTCTGCGGCAGGTAGGAAAGAGAAAACTGGCGGTTGGCCAGAAACTCCGGCAAATAGTTATGCCCGAATTCAAAGGGGTTTCCAAACCGCAGCACATTATAGCCCATATACAGAAGGCCCACCAAAAAGGCAGGGAGGAGCGCATAGGCGATTTGTTTCCATCCAACCTCCTTTTCCCGCAGCAGCATGACAAGAATCGGGCAATACAAAAGCTGAAACGGACGGCATCCGCACGCAAAGGCGAGAAGCAAAAAGGAAAGCACGGGACGGCGACGAAGTGCAGCATAAATTGCGCCCATGGAGAAGGTAAAGCTTAAGGTCTGCGCAAAAAACCACACCCAGCCTTCAAACATGATGGTTAAAAAGTTACTGCCAATCGTGACAAAAAGCGCCCAAAAAATAGCTTCGGTATCGCTTTTTTGGTACTGCATTGCAATCTGATAGGCAAAATACACAGACAAAGCAGCAAAAAATAGGCTGAGGAAGGCATCGGGCGTGCTTGCGCCAAAGAGGAGGACAAACGGCAAAAGCACCACAGACGGAAAGGGCGGAAAGCTTGCATAAAACTTTCCGCCATAGGTAGCAATCTCCAAATGGGCATAATTCTGCCCTAAATCCGTCCGCCCGGCAAGCCATGATGCAGCCTGCAGCGCGTAGGTGTTATAGGGATTCTTAGCAGTTTTGGTTACAACGATAAGGACGAGCCCCAGTAACAGCACACATAAAATTGCCGTGCCAAGCTTGTATTTTTTTAGCATTTTCTACATTTCCAATTCGTCCAGGGTTTTCCCATACGCATCCATAAAGTGTGTAAAGAATAGGTCGACTTCCTCCACTTCTGCGGCGGCAAGTGCCGTACGGATAGAGGCTTTGGCGGATAAAAACTCATGATTGCCGCTTTTTTCCTCTTCTAAGCACTTAATATAGGCAGAAAGCTTATCAGCCGCCTTCACAAGCTTTGCAAGAGCAGGATCTGCCTCTGCAAACAGCGGCGCATAATACGGGCGCATGGCAGGCGGAAGAGTATCCAAAAGCTTTTCTGCGGTTTCTGCCTCAAGGCTTTTATACGCGTCCCGCAGCCGCGGATTATGGTACTTTACCGGGGTAGGCATGTCGCCGGTTATGATTTCGGTCGCATCATGGTACAGCCCCAATAAAGCTGCACGCTCCACGTTGTAGTTTTTGCCGAGATAGCAGTTCCCCAAAACAGCCAGAGCATGCGCCAGCATAGCAACCTCTTGGCTATGCTGGCTGATATTCTCGCGGCTTGTGTTGCGCATAAGTGCCCAACGATCGATATATTTCATACGGGATAAAAGTGCGAAAAAATGATGCATGGTCATTCCCTTTCTATACAAGGCAATTTACGATTACGGCATCAGCCAGCCATATTCTCCGGGGGCAACATCGACTTTACCCAAGGTTTTGACCGGGTTTTCTTCCTGCACCCACAAGGAGTTTTGCTCGGCCCGAATGGCATTGCCAAAGCGTATCTTCATCGGGGTATCCTTCGTCCAGCCTATGCGCGTGCGATCCAGTGTCAGCACATAGTGCATACCGTCGGACGGCAGAACCTTGATTTGCCAGGTATCCAAAACCTCTTGGAGTCCATTGCGCAGACAAAGCTGATAGTAAAGCTTGTTGTTCCAGGCATTGATGACAGTACCGTCCTCTTTGATGGTGATGGTGGGTGCCGGGTGCAGTAAGCGAAATTCCGGCGAAAGCATCAGCGCTTTTTTCTCGGTCCCCTCTATTTCAATATACAGGTTTTCGGCATCATACGCAATGCGGAATTTTGTGGTATGATCCGTAAGCGGTTCCCAAGCGGCCCCGTCCAGGCTGCCCTTATGCATCTGGTAATGCGGAATACCTTCTTCCTCTCCCAAATAGTAAGGGAAGGGGATTTGCCCATCAGCAATTCTTGCTGCAACAGCCGGGAACTCGGTTTCTAAAAGTTTTTGCAGTCTTTCTATACGATATAACAGCTTTTCCGGGAAGAATTTATAGTTTTCCGCTTCGGAATGGTAGCCGAGACGTCTGTCATTTTCCCACAAGGGCACCATAGCACGGCTTAGCTCAATTTCACGTTCCACAATGGCTTTCAGTTTGGGCAGGGTTTCGGCAGCATCAATCATGCCTTGCCCCATCTGGTCACGCAGGGTGTAGAACTGAACAATATTGGCACCGCTTTCAAACAAAATATCAATTGCCTTGGCAACGGAAATCTGCTCTTGATTGGTATAGGTACCATCACACGGAACGGTATCCAAAATCTCCATGCCGGCTTTCCATAAGCGAGACATTTCAGCAGTAAGCGTGGCCGCTTCCTCCTGTGTATGGCCGCACATAAGACTTTCGGCAAGGCGGTCGCCATCCGGCTTGTCGGTGGAGAACCAACTTCGGGGGAGAGAGAAATTTTTTGGAATCAGTTGCAGTTCCCAAGTGATACCATCATGCATCGGCCCATAGTAACTAAACATAATATTCAACGGGTATTGTACATAGCCATCCTTAAACAGCTTCCAAGCTTTTGCAACGGTTTTGGCACGGGAATTGCCCCAATAAATTGCCGCTAAATCCTCTAAAAAGGCATTTTCATCCGAAAAGTCATGCAGGAAAGACAATTCACCTGCCGCTTTACTCATCAAGGACGGGTAATTGCCGAAATACCAACATTCCATTACACCGGAAACGCCACATGCATGTGCGCCTTTAAATTTATCAAAGATAAGCCCCGGTGTCGGCAGGTATGGCACGGTCGCAATTTCATGCGAGCAGCAAACCTGCATTTTGGCATACAAGGTTTTGCCATATTTTTTGCACGCATCGGCCGTTACGCGAAACATTTCCGAAGGGCCGGCGTAAGAAAGCCAGTAGTCCGCGCCAAGACGATCCTTGCCTAGCTGGTCGCAAACGCCCATATCATCAAAATTCTGCATCAGAATAACATCATCCGGAGCTGTGCGAACATACTCTTCTATATCTTCAAATGCCCAGTCGCGGTGGCCATACGTCCAACTGATGTAGGTGGCATCTGTTTTGGCGCGGCGCATGCCCTCGCGCACAACATCTATCGCCTGGCTTAACACCTCGCCGATGCCCTTTTTGCTGCAACGCGGGCAATCAATGATGCTTTCGTTGCCGTTAGTACAATTTGTCGGTCTCTCTCCGCAGGTGATAGCGATATAGCCGCCCAATCCCGGCAAGAGTTTGGACATCGTTTCGGTCGAGTCAATGCAGTAGGCACGGCCAAAATCCGTATCTGTGCAGAAGCATTTTTTGCCGTCCCAGGTGGTGGAACCCCAAACCTGCGGATATTTATTGAGCATATCCCAGCTGGTAAAGCCCATTGGTTCCATGGCAAAAACATACACTTTAATACCATAGCGTGCACAGCGGCGAATGACATCGCGCAGTTTATTCAAGCGTTTTTCGTAGCCTTCCCCGTATTCGGGAATCATGCCCGGCGGCAAAATGGCACGGAAACTGGTGTAAATCCAAAGGCCGTTGGTGCCGTCATGCGCCAAGCGGTTTAAGTATTCTTCCGGATAGTAATCAATATCATCAGAAAGCTCGTCCCCATTTTTGGGCGGACGGTTGGTCGGGCTGAAAAAGCCGCGGGTAATTCTATCCTTAATATGCGGCCAGCGTTCCGTTTCGCCCGGTACAAGATAGGCAGATTCACTGCGTGTGAATAAATCCTCAATATAAATAAGACCGCGGCGAATGCCTTCTGTGTCTGCTGCACGAAGCGTTATCCCCGATGCCGAAATGTTGACGGTATAAGCTTCGAAGCAACGTGTTTCCCCAAAAACAAGCTGCAACGGATAACGGTCACCGTCAATATGGTAGACCTTTAAAAAGTTCTGAAAGTCTGCATACGCTGTTTCTAAAACGCCATCCTGATCAGGAAAATCTCCGGTAAGGTACAGGCCTTGTGCGTTGATTTCCTCCGCCTTTTGGCTGCGTTTGCCAAAGGAGGGCGGGCAGACTTCGTGCACCGGACTGCCAAGCAGCTTTATAAAGTCTCTTGGCGGTTGTTTGTGAAAAAATTCATCAAATTTCTCTACTCTAATCATGTTCTGTTCTCCTTTATTTTATTTTGAGCAATGCAAAAAAGAGCGTAAGTTCACCCACTGTTCGCGAGGGGAAAGGTGGTGGAACTGGAAACGATTTGCCATTGCAAAAGTGCAGCAAAGTCCTGTATAATGAGGTAAAGGAGGGGAGTGCAATGCTACACCGCATTTTTACCGCAATAGACCGCATACAGGGAGTGCCAAGGTACGTGATGACCGCCGGCCTTCTGGGGGCTCTCGTTTTATTATGTATTGCCGTAGGGATGCTGCTGTATCCTACGGTTACGTATGCTGCCTACGTTTTATCCAAGCAAATGTGCGAAACGGCAGTCACTTTATTTGCAGAAGGCGTGATTTTAGGACTTTTCTTAGATGCCCTCCTGACCAGAATTCGCAAATAGGTTAAGAAGCCGTATAATACACCAAAGATTCTTTCCCGGCAAGCTTTGCGCACCATACCGGAAATTTTTCTGCATCTGTGGCATTTTCTATATAGCCTAAAAACAAATCGGTGATTTGTATTTTTTCTTCTTCATTGGCAAGCTGGGCATAAATGCCGTCAATGGCTTCCAACATTGCCGGATTCAAAACTTTCGTATCTGTTGCAGTAAAGCGGCGGATAAAGTGACGATACCGGACAATACGGCCATCCTGCACCTCGATTTCAACCGCGTGCTGCAAGGGGGAATGTGTTTCGCTTTGGGCTGCTGTGATAATGCGGGTCCCTTCCATATAATAGTCCAGCGTGAAAAGATAGCCGGCAGGGCTTTCCTCCAGCCGTTCGGCTTCGACCAAGGCATCAAAAGGAATGTCCGGAACAAGGGAGCTCCAGACCTGTGCGGCAAAGCCAACCGCGCCATTGAGCGAATCATATAAGGTGGCAGCAGAGGCACCGGCCGGCAAAATGCTTACCCCTTTATCTTTTTCTACGGCATAGTATTCGACTACACCGTCCGGATAAATGTGAATCGAACCGTAGTTTTCAACAAAATGTGTCGTCCCATCCGTTGTGACGTAACGGTTTACGGCGCGTTGCCGATAGCGGAAAACGGATAGGAGAGCATCCATATCCATCGAGGGTGTGATAGGGTTTTCTGCCGTTATGGTCACGCTTTCCGTTTTGCGGGGCGAAATCAAAATCAGCGGCTCCATAACCACCTTCTGCTCCACGCCTTCCCCGATGCCGACCTGACTGTCATGCAGGTTCAGCTCAAATGCATAGGAATAATTTGCATCCTCTGAGAGGGATGCAATTTTTTGATACAGCGCAGTTTTCCCCGGGTACTGCATATAAAATTTCATAATACGGCCGGTATCATATTCGCGGATATACAAGAGCATATCTTCTCCCTCCGCGCCGACCGGTGCTATAATAAAATCCCGCACCGAGGACACGCGGTTTTCAAGCCACGTGGCAGCGATACCGGTAATCTGTGCAAAAAGCTTTGGAGAAAAGGCGGTGCTATACTCCACATATACGGAACGCGTGTCCAATATTTCATCATTCCGGAGCACGTCATACCATTCTGCATCCTGCACCTCTGTTGCCATAGAGATATAGCTTTCGTCTGCCAGGGTAACATAAAAAAAGTCCTTCACGCTTTCATAAAAAGGCGCATAAGAAGCATCGCTATTATAGTATACAGCCCGGTTGGCACCATTCGTAACCACAAGCCGCTGCGGTCTTGCCAGCGTTTCCATCGGGCTTACATAGGGCTGATTTTTCCGGAATAATTGCGAAAAAAAAGCGCGGTTAGGCAAGGATATAAAAAAATCATATCCATGAGGCCAAAGACCGCTGCCAAACCACACATTTGCAGTTAAAATCAATGTATTTAAAAGCAGTGCAATTAAAATACCTGTTTTAATCTTTTCTTTTTTCATAGCGTCCCCAATCGCCGGGATTTACGATTACCAACCGCCAAAGATCGAACGGAAGTTCGCCGCAAAACCACGAATACTATCTAAAAGCGCCTGATCCAAAAGGGTGATATCCAAGCGAACATGCTGGTAATTTCCATCTCCATACTCTGCACGAAGCAAAAGATAATTGGTTTCCTTTGCAAGGTCCACTTCCTGCAGATACGTGCCGCTGGCACTGACGGTTTTCGTTAAAGGATTGCCCCAAGCATCCCTTTTTAAATAAAACTGGCCGGTCGCACTATTGTAGCTATACAAAGATACAACTACACCGCTGCGGCAAATCGCAGACAGCGTATAATTTTGCTTGGTTGTAGAGGAAACTGAGGTTTCCGGCTTCTTCACCGTCATCAGCCCATAGGTAGTACCGCCATCATACGCACTGATAACCTCCGGTGCTGCCAAACAGCCAAGTGAAACGGACAACACAAGTATGGCAAGTAAGCTGCACACTGCAAGCTTTTTCATAAAACTCAAATCCTTCCATGAAATAAGGGACGAAACCCCATTTCTGTTTACAGTTCTATTATACACCCATGATATTACAGACATGTTACAAAGCATTAACTTTTGGATAACATTGTGTATTTGATGAAAAAATGCCTTTAAACTGCGGCTTTCCGGCAGTTTTCGACAGTTTTCGATTGCGGAAAAGCCTTTTTGTAAAAGCCGAGCATAAAATAGGACAACCGTTCATAGAAATGAAGAAAAGGGGATGAGAAAATGATACGCCTTTTGGCCGCAGTTTGTGTGATTATTGGCGCGTGGGGCATTGGGTACAGCCGCAGCGTAACTTTAAAAGGGCGGTGCAGGCGCATTGCAGCCTGCCAGGATGCACTTTTGGAGATTGCGACAAACATCCGTAGCCTGCGCATGGATTTACCGGATGCATTAGCCGCTGCCGCGGCGTTCGATCCGCTTTTTGGCATGGCGGCATCGTATATCGAGCAAATAGATGCGACCGCCGCTTTTATACAGGCGATTGCCAAATCCCGGTTGCCGGAGGAGGAACAGGAAATTCTGACAAGCTTTGCAAAGGGCCTTTTTGCACCGGACGTAGAAGGGCAACTACAAAATGTGGAAAACTGCCGTCTACGTCTTGCAAATCTATTGCAAAAGGCCGAAAAGGAACAGCGGCGGATGGGACGGGTATACAGCGGGATAGGCGCCATGGGCGGTCTGGCACTGGTGGTTTTATTTCTATAAGAGAAAAAAAGGAGAACAGCATGGAGGTTGATTTAATTTTTCGCATTGCAGCCATTGGAATTATTGTATCTGTCCTGCATCAGCTACTGGTACGCTCGGGGCGGGAGGAGCAGGCGATGCTGACAACGTTGGCTGGGCTGATTGTTGTTTTGATGATGATTGTGCGGGAAATCAGCACGCTGTTTGATACGATTAAAAGCGTGTTCAGCTTATAGGAGAATTATGGATATTATCAAGCTTTCTGTGATTGCTGTGATCAGCGCTATCCTGACGGTTTTTCTAAAACAGTATAAAAATGAATATGCGCTTTTATGTTCTTTGGGGGGCGGCATAGTGCTGCTTTGTCTTGCCCTGCCGTACATGCGGGACGTGCTGGCAGAGGTGGGAACCATCGCGGCACGTGCCGGCTTGGATAACCGCTATATCGGTGCGGCAATCAAGGTGATTGCAGTGACGCTGATTGCCGAATGCAGTGCTTCTCTTTGCCGGGATGCCGGGGAAAGTGCACTTGCCGCAAAGCTTGAAATTGCGGCAAAGCTGATTATCCTTGCGCTGACGATGCCCGTTGCAACGTCATTATTTGATACCATTCTATCCATTCTTCCATAGAGGACACGGACAAATCGATGTAAAACATCTGATGTTTGCAGTCAGTTCTGTTTGTGGGGTTTAGAGGATGGCAAGGAGAAAAAGGAGGGAATTCTGACGGATGAGCGCGTATTTAAATATAGAAAGGACGAAAATCCGCTGCTGAAAAGCGTAGGTCGGATCTGGGAGGATGCTATGAAAAAGCTGCTTTTATGTTTACTCCTTTTTTTGCTGATTACGCCTCCGGCCTATGCTGCGCCGGAGGAGGCACTTTTGGATGCCGCGGATGGCCTTAGCGAAGAGAGTCTGCAAGGGGTACAAGCTATTTTAGCGGATTTTGACTACAAGGAAGCGGTCAAAAATCTATCTGCCAATGCGGACACGGGACTTTTGCAACGGCTTTGGCAGGGGATTGGAAACTTTGTACTCGGGGAGGTGCGTGCCGGGGTAAGATTGCCGCTTTCTCTTGCCGTTTTATCCGCACTCAGCGGTCTGCTTGAAGGGATAACGCCCAAAAAAAACGGCACGGCCGCGGCTGGGTTTTTTATTTGTTATGCAGTTGTGATAGGGATTGCCGTATCCGGCGCATCGCTTGCAACAGAACGGGCAGAGGCGGCGGCGGAGGATATGGGGATTTTTACGCAAACGGCACTCCCGGCCATGGCCACCATGGCGGCCGCTTTAGGGGGCGTGTCTGCAGCGGCGATTCACCCTATGATGCTGGCGGCTGTCAGCGGGGCTTCCCTCTTAGTCAGCCGTGTGGGCATTCCGGCACTCTATATTTCCTTGGCACTTGCGGTAGTTGGCAATCTATCCGGCAGACTCTCCCTGCGCGCGCTATCCGCCTTGGTGCGCAAAACGGCACTTTGGCTGGTCTGCGGCAGTTTTACACTTTTTTCTGCAATTTTAGGGGTGACGGGCTACGCCGCAGGAACGCTTGACGGCGTGACGGCAAAGGCAGTGAAATATGCGGCAAGCAGTCTGGTTCCTGTTCTTGGAAGTTTGCTTGCGGAATCGGCAGATGCTGTTTCGTTTAGTGCCCTTGCAGTGAAAAACGCTGCCGGAGTCGCCGGCATGGTGCTGATCATATTACTTCTTTTATATCCGCTTTTAAAAATCTTGATTCTGTCGCTCTTTTATCGGCTGGCCGCGGCTGTTACGGAGCCAATCGGCGACAAGCGCATCTGCGCCTCCTTAACCGATATTGCCGACACAATGGGGGCTTTGAGCGGCATGACTGCAGCGCTGGGCGTTTTGGCAATCATTGTAATGGGCATTCTGTTAAAATGCGGGGATATGGGGGTGATGCTGCGATGAGAACATATTTGATACGCGTATTAGGCGTGGCGCTTTTATCGGCATTGGCAGAGGTGTTTTTGCCGGAGGGCAACATGCGCCGTGCCGCCGCCCCGGTGATTGGGCTTGCAACGGTAGCTGTTATTTTGGTGCCGGCAGTCAATTTAATCACCGGAGAAAGCCAGGTTTTATGGCCGGCAATTGAAAAGACACCTGATGCGGCAGTGTATGCAGACGCCGTGGGCGAGCGATACAAGACAAAGATTATTGAAAAAATAAAAGAGCAGGGCGGGGAGGTTCTGGAACTTTGCATAGACGAAACATACAAAATTACACATGTTACACTGGAGAAAGGGGCGGAAACAAAGGCGATCTATTATATCACAACAGAATTGGGGGTGCCGCGGCGTGAAATTGAAGTCCGATAAACTCGAACAATTTTTGTCCAAAAAAAAGAATATTACGCTTTTATATCTCATAGTTATTATCAGTATCCTCATTTTAGCCTTTGCGCGATGCGCACCGGAGAAAAAGCCTGCCGCTTCTTCCGTGTCGGGCGACACGGCGGATATAGAGGCAGTGCTGACAAAAGCTTTGGAGGCAATGGAAGGGGTGGGTAAGGTACATGTGGCGGTGACGTATGAAAGCGGCAAGGAAACGGTGCCGATTTTCGACCGGGAGGGCGAAAAGGAGACCGTAGTCAAGCTGGGCAGCGGCACAGGTGCCCATGTGGTTACGCAAAAGGAAATTATGCCGCGGGTGCGGGGTGTAATGGTGGTTGCAGACGGCGGCGGCGACAGTACAATTCGCGCCAATATTCTTGCGGCGGTACGCGCGCTGACGGATGCGCCGGCACATAATATTACAGTATTTAAAGCAAAATAGAAAGGAAGAAAAAGAAATGATAGTAATGAAGCGCAAAC
>JAQXGO010000016.1 GCA_029006755.1 Clostridia bacterium
TTCTTTTAATGGATGAACCTACATCGGCACTTGACCCTATTTCTACATCAAAAATTGAAGATCTGGCTATGGAACTAAAGGAAAAGTATACAATTGTTATTGTTACGCACAATATGCAACAGGCGGCAAGAATAGCTGATAAAACTGCATTTTTTTTGCTTGGTGAAATAGTGGAATTTGATGAAACTGAAAAAATGTTTTCAGCACCAACGGATCATAGAACGGAAGACTATATTACAGGGAGGTTTGGATAATGAGAAATAAGTTTGATGAACAGCTAAGCATCTTAAATAACGAGCTTATCATAATGGGGACTTTATGCGAGGATGCAATTTCAAGTGTGACAAAACTGCTGATTAACAATGACAAAAAAATGAAAGAATTTGTACTTGAAACAGATAAGGAAATTGATCGTAAGGAAAAAGATATTGAATCATTATGTATGAGACTGTTATTACATCAGCAGCCTGTTGCATCAGACTTTCGTACTGTTTCCTCTGCACTGAAAATGATTTCCGACATGGAGCGTATAGGCGATCAAGCATCGGACATTGCAGAAATGGCAGAATACGTAAATTGTAGCGGACTAAAAAGCGAAATTCATATTGCGGATATGGCAAGAGCAACCATTCAAATGGTTACAGACAGCATTGCATCTTTTGTGAAAAAGGATGTGGATATGGCACAGAGTGTCATAATACATGACGACATTGTGGACGATTTGTTTGATAAAATAAAGGGCGAGCTCATCAGTGCAATAGAGCAGGGCTCGGCAAATGCGGAAGTACTATGCGACCTTTTGATGATTGCGAAATACTTTGAACGTATAGGCGACCATGCAGAAAATATTGCGGAATGGGTTATTTATTCCATGACAGGGAAACATGTTAATAGTACAAAATAATTTGTTCGTGTGAAGAAAAGGATGCGGATTTTTTTGCATTTAGATACATTTTGTGAATGATAGAGTGAGAATTATTATCCATTACACACGATGGAACTTTTGAGAATCCTTTACAAGCGCCGAAACGGCAAGGGCCGTAGCAAAATGATGATTAAAAATCTTTTTGCTACGGCTCCTTTTGGGATTGGAAAAAATAGTGCAGAATGGACAAACTGCGCCAAAGCCGCAGGATTTGGGTTCCCGAGGGCGTACACAGGTACGTTGAGAGGCGAAGTTTGTTCAAAGTATAAAGCATTTTTATTTTAAGAAATGCTTTATTTAGCGAATTGACAGAGCAGCCCTTGCGCTGAATCATTTAAAGCTTGCGGGCGCAGATTTAGGAAACACAATTCTTTCTTCCCTTGCACCAATGGTTGAAAAACTTGATGAAAAAATAAAAAGTTTTGCACAATGGTTTACGGGACTTCCGGACGGTTTTAAACCGCAATCGTTGCAATAGGTGGAATTGTTGCAGCGCTCGGTCCGGCCTTAATAGCTTTCGGCAAAATGGCAATGGGTGTTGCGTCGGCAATAAGCGCTATGCAGAAAAATAGGTTCGGTTATTTCGATGGTTAAAGTCGCCTTATCGTCCTTCAATATCGTTCAAGCAGCGCAAGCTGCAATGACAAAAGTAGTCGCCGCGGCGCAATGGTTGCTTAATGTTGCAATGAACGTAAATCCAATAGGTTGAATTGTAGCTGCGTTTTATGGAACATCAAAGAGCCTTTGCTTGACAAGGCATATATATAGTGGTATAATTAACAATAATTTGTAAAGTGGAATGCTGAGGGAGTTATAGTATATGGTTATGCAAAAAAGAGCATGGGCAGAAATCGATACAAATGTTTTGGCGGAGAATTTTCGTGCGGTGCGCGCGACTACCTCTAAAAAAATCTTAGCCATGGTAAAGGCAAATGCGTATGGGCATGGGGCGGTGGAAGCATCGCGCATTTTCATGCGAGAAGGGGCTTCGATGCTTGGCGTTGCCTGTGTAGACGAGGTCGCGCAGCTGCGGAAAAATGGAATAGATGCAAGCATATTAATTGTAGGCAGTGTACCGCATACAGAACTTGCGGATGCGATTCGGCTGCATGCTGTTTTGTCAGTTTCTTCGTTAGAAGAAGCGACAGCAATAAGCAGAGAAGCTGAAAAGCAAAAGAAATTGGCTTCAGTACATATAAAGGTAGACACAGGCATGACAAGGCTTGGGTTCTCTGCTTGGGAGACGGAGAAAGCCAAAAAGGTTTTTGCGCTGCCTGGCATTCGTGTGGAGGGTGTTTTTTCGCATCTCGCATGTGCAGACGATCCGGAGGAGAATATAACAAAAAGTCAATATGCGGCATATAAGCAGTTTGTGCAGGCAATACAGGGAGAAGGTCTTTTGCAGCACATTTGCAGCAGCACCGGGATTTTTCGATTCCCTGCGATGCATTGCGGCATGGTTCGTCCGGGAATATGCCTTTATGGAGAAAATCCTATGCCGGAAGGCATGGGTGGACCAAATCTTCGTGAGGCGATGACAGTTCGCGCTACAGTTGCGCGCGTTGCAAGTGTTCCGGCAGGCACGTGTGTGGGATACGGAGCAACCTATACAGCAGAAAAGCCGATGCAGGTTGCGACTGTTATGATCGGATATGGAGACGGCATTTTCAGGGCACTTTCCAATCGTGGCTCTGTTATTTTGCGTGGGAAACGTGTACCAATCATCGGACGAATTTGCATGGATCAGCTTATGGTGGATGCGACTGGCACAGGTGCAAAGGCCGGAGATGTTGCAACGATTCGCGGCAGAGAAGGTGACCTTTGCATCACAACAAAAGAAACAGCAGAACTTTTAGACACAATTTCTTATGAACTTTTTTGTGCGATAGGGGAAAGGATACCACGTATCTATGTGTAAAAAAGGAATGAGTATACTTTTGTTGGTTTGTTGGATGACAACCATTTTTCTTTTTTCTGCTGAGCCGGCCGTAGAGTCTTCTAAATCAAGCGATAGGGTGGAGAAAATCATTGTTTCTGTTGCAAAGACGCTTGGATACGAACCAAAACCGGATGAAAGCTTTGCCCTACATGATTTGACAAAGATTGTCCGTAAATCTGCACATTTCTTCCTTTATTTTGTCCTAGGCCTTTTCAGCGCATTTGTTTTATATGCTTTCGAGGTTAAAAAGCGGATATATATCTATGCGGTTTTCATGAGCGCATTTTATGCAGTTACAGATGAGATACATCAATTATTTGTTGAAGGCAGATCTGCGCAGGTGACGGATGTTTTGATTGATACCGCGGGCGCAACGCTTGCTGTCTTGATTTTATGGAGTATGATTTGCATAAGCAGGAAAAGAAAAAATATTAAAAAGTTGACAAAATAATAGGATCAAGATAGAATACGACTATTCAATGCAATGATGAGGAAAAAGGTGCGTAGTAAGTACTTTAGAGAGCGGTTGGTTGTAGCAAAACGGTGTGCCCTATGTATCCGCACTCAACTCGGAGCAGTCAGCTGAACGCCGTATGGGCAGTAAGCGTGAACGGGTTCCCGCTGTTATTGAGTAGGCATTAGAATAGAATGCCGATAAGTGGGTATTTTTATACCAAAAAGAGTGGTACCGCGGAAGTATAGCTTTCGTCTCTTTGCAGCAGGAGACGAAAGCTTTTTTGTTTTATTTGAAGGGAGTACTAAGAATGAAAATAGCATTTTCCGCCTTGGGCTGCCCGAATTACAGCTGGACGGATATTTGTGCAATGGCAAAGGATTTAGGTTTTCAAGGCATAGAGGTGCGGTAGATAGAAAGCGAGAATGTGCGTTCCCCTTTTGCACCGGAACGTTGTGCGGCAACCGGGGAGCAGCTTCGCAGCCGTAATATTGCAGTGCCTTGTCTGTCTACCGGTTGCTGCTTGAAATTTGTCGAAAAGAGTGCGGAAAACCTGTAGGAAATTAGGGGGTATATAGATGTAGCTGCAATCATTGGCGCGCCGTATATTCACATTTTAGCTGACCTTGCACCGGCACCGGAAGGTTACGTGGATGATGACGTTATTTTCCGGGAAATAATGAAGCTCGTACCGTATGCAGAAGAAAAGGCGCCACAATGTTCATTGAGACGAATGGTGTTTATGCAGATCCAGCAAGATTGCGTAGCTTGCTGGATAAACTTCCCAGCGACTCTGAGAAACCACTTTACAGAACTTTGGTGCATACATGAAGCATGTGCATATGAAAGATTCTGTGGAAAAAGACGGCGTTGTTACCTATATGCTGATGGGAGAAGGAGATTTACCATTGGAAAGCATGCTGCTTTTCGCAATATGATTACAGTTGAGTCGGAGCATAAGGGTTGCCGGACATGGGAGGAAACGCTCGAATTGGCAGAACGCGTGCCGGTAGAGGAAGTGTGGCATCGCGCGGCAGCAACCGATAAACACGATGTATGTAACATGCAATATACTTCCGGTACAACCGGTTTCCCCACGGGTGTTATGTTGACACACTACAATGTGGTGCATAACGGAAAAGCGATTGGTGACTGTATGGATCTTTCTACTGCGATAAAATGATGATTTAGGTGCCTATGTTCCATTGTTTTGGCATGGGACATGCCATGACAGCATCTATGACACATGGGGTTACAATGTGCCCGATTCCCACGTTCTCACCGAAAAAAGGCTCATAGCGAACACATTACGTCATTTCATGGTGTGCCGACCATGTTTATTGCAAGGCTGGGATTTCCCCGAAAGAAATTGAGGATTATATTTATACGCATCCGCTTGTCTGCGATGTGCAGGTAATTGGCGTGCCGGATAAAGCATACGGAGAAGAAATTATGGCTTGTGTGATGGAAAAGAATGGGGAAACGCTTACGGAGGAAACACTTCGCGCCTATATTATGGAGAACCTGGCAAAGCATAAGGTGCCGCGTTATATTACCTTCGTGGATAGCTTCCCCATGAACGCAGCAGGGATGATATTGAAATATAAAATGCCATAGAAATGTTGAAACTCGGAGAGGCAAGCAAGATAGAAACGGCTTAGAATTCCTGAATCGAGGCACCAACGCTTCGAAGTTTCCCGGCAAGATCGGCGTAGCCGCGCCTGATATGGGAAACACCGCTTAATATGGTTTCGCCTTCAGCCACAAGTCCTGCCAGAACAAGGGCGGCGCCGGCACGAAGGTCAGTGGCAGACACTTGGGCACCGCTTAAATGTGCGGTGCCTTTAATGATGGCCGCACGGCCTTCTATGGTTATATCTGCACCCATTCGTTTTAGTTCATTGACATACATAAAGCGATTTTCAAAGATAGTTTCTGTAATAATGCCCGTACCGTTTGTCATACTCATGAGTGCGCAAAGCTGTGCTTGCATGTCTGTGGGAAACCCGGGATAGGGGAGCGTTTTAATGTCTGTGGGACATAATGCACTGCCTGCTTCTACTAAAAGAGAGGATTGCAGTTCGTGAATGGTGATGCCCATTTCCCGGAGCTTTGCGCAAAGTGGTTTTACGTGTGCCGGAATTACATTTTCAATCTTTAGGCTTCCGCCGGTAATTGCAGCTGCGGTCATAAATGTACCGGCTTCAATTCTGTCCGGTATTATTTCATGCGTGGTTCCGTGTAAAGAAGAAATCCCCTCAATTATAATGGTATCTGTACCGGCTCCGGTAATTTTTGCACCCATACCATGCAAAAAATTTGCTAAATCTAATATTTCAGGCTCGGCGGCTGCATTTTCTATAATCGTAGTGCCAATAGCCTTGGTGGCGACCATCATAATATTTTCAGTTGCCCCTACGCTGGGGAAATCAAGATAAATTCTTGCACCTGTTAAAGCAGAAGCTGTAGCTTCTACATATCCATGACCAATATAAATGGATGCACCAAGGGCGGTAAATCCCTTTAGATGCAAATCTATGGGTCTTGTACCGATTTTGCAACCACCCGGCAAGGCAATTTTGAATTTGCCGAATCGGGCAAGGAGAGGTCCGGCGATTAAGAATGAAGCGCGTAGACGACAGGTGAAATCATACGAGGCAATCTGGGAATTGATATTTGCGTTCTCAATATATAATTGATGTCTGTCCGATGTATGAATGATAGAACCGATTGCCTCTAATAGATATAGCATGTTCTGTATATCTGATAGAACTGGCACATTCTGAATACAGCATGGTTCCTCTGTAAGTATAGATGCGGCAATCACAGGCAGAGCTGCATTTTTTGCCCCTTCAATTCTGACAATACCCTGCAAAGGGCCGTTTGGACAAATTCGTAAATTTTCCATATCATCCCTCCCTGTTTAGCCTGCACTGTAGAGAAAAAAATATTCGTTTTTTAAAAATGTAGGTTTGTCAATGATGTGTTACAAAAACAGTTAAAAAATTTCACCATCTTCAAGAAAAGCCTTGATATAGTCAGCAGGAGCTTTCCAATTAAGCGGTCGCATAGGAAACTTGTTGTAGTTATAGTTATGTATTTTTAATTGCTTTGCAAAATCATCAAATGAATAAAATTTATGTGTAGCATAAAAGTATTCGTTGTCTTTACGGTGTGAGCGTTCAACCTTGCCATTGTGTCTGGGTGTATATACCTTGATTAATTTGTGTTGAATGCCAAGTTTCCTAAGTTTGTTTTCAAATAATGTTGGCGTAGGCTTTTTAGTGTTGCCGTAAGCTTTAGTAAATTCCCGTCCGTTATCGGTTTGAATACACTCAATCTTAAATGGGAATTTTTTGATTAAATGTTCAACAAATACAGCAGAACTGTAAGAACACTGTTCCTTAAAGGCTTCAAGATATCGAAACCTCGAATATTCATCAA
>JAQXGO010000017.1 GCA_029006755.1 Clostridia bacterium
AGACAACGAATATTTTTATGCAACACATAAATTTTATTCGTTCGATGATTTTGCTAAACAATTAAAGGTACATAACTATAAATACAACAAGTTTCCTATGCGACCACTTAATTGGAAAGCTCCTGTTGACTACATCAAGGCATTCCTTGAAGATGGTGAAATTTTTTAACTGTTTTTGTAACACATCATTGACAAACCTACAAAAATAGTTTATAGGATCAGAAAACAAAGATTGAATCCAATGCCTGATTGTGATATAATTAGAAAAATTATGCTGAATGGTGATATCAAATGGAAAAGTATTGGATTTTGTTTGTAGTTTTATATAGTGTATTTAAGAGTGCGCGCGATGGAATGAAAAAGGCGGCACTAAAAAGGAACACCTCCTTAGAAATCCTGTTTTTCTATACGCTAATAGGGTTCATTCTTATTATTCCGTTTTCGAAAAATGTATTTTCTTTAGAACCGAGATACTATTATTACATTGCTATAAAATCACTTGTGGTTGGTTCTGCATGGTTGTTTGCGTTTAAGGCACTGCAAAACATGTCCGTCAGCCATTATGGTATTATGGATTTGTACAGTGTTTTGTTTTCAACTTTGCTTGGTGTTTCGATTTTGGGAGAAACAATGACAGTGCCAAGAGTTTTAGGCCTTATACTTGTTGTGATCGGACTTTTGCTGGTGAATCGAAGAAACCATGCGAATGAGAAAAAGCTTAGCGCTACTGTACTTTTTGCGGCACTTGCAAGTTGTTTTTTAAATGCGATTTCGGGAACGATGGATAAAATTCTGATGCAGAATGTTGAAGCCGGACAGCTACAATTTTGGTTTATGTTTTATATGCTGATTATGTACTCAACGTATATTTTAGCATCGAGAACGAAGTTAAATGTGAAGACTCTCATAAAAAATTACTGGGTCTACATTATGAGCATTGTATTTGTCATAGGTGACCGGCTTCTCTTTATAGCAAATGCATCTCCATACAGCAAAGTTACAGTTATGACAATCATTAAACAGTCCTCTGTTTTGGTAACCATATTGATCGGCTGGGCATTTTTTAAAGATAAAAACATACGCTATAAGGCCTTTTGCGCCTTGATCGTTCTTGCAGGTATTGTAATTGCTACGGCTGTCAGGTAAATGGATCTTTCCTGAAAACCGTCAAAATTCCAAGGTTTTTTTGGCGGAAAAAACGTCTATATTTATGGATACTTCTACTTGTGTTCGTCTGTAATGAGAAGAATATAAAAGAACAGCTAAAACCAAATGCAGAAAAGGTTTTAGCTGTTTTTTATAGAGCAAGTACTATTTTTCTTTTCGTTTCGTATCAATGCGGAGGGAGAGTAACCCCATCTTTTTTTCATTGCAGCAGAGAGTGCATAGCCGGATGAATATCCTACCCGCGAGGCGGTTTCTTGAATCGAAAGACCGCTGTGCAAAAACTCACTCGCCATGCTAAGGCGAAAATCTTTTAAGTATTGATGGGGCGAAACATGCATGATCGAACGAAAAAGTTTAATAAAATAATTCACTTCCAGATAGACCATGGCAGCCATTTCTTCTACCAAAATAGGTTCGTTATAATGCTTGGAAATATAGGATACGACGTTTTCAATGCGTTTATCTGAGACATTCGGTATGTGGTATACGCTGCGAATAAGTGACAGAAAAAGATCTAAGTAGCCAAGGACAATTTTATCATGTTTATGGTTTGAGGGAGAAATATGATACTCATTAATAAAGGTGTTAAACGCCGAAACTAAACTGTTTAGCGTGGGATAATCCGATAGCGGCAAATCAATTACTTGCTTTGAAATAGGCAGTGAAGCAGTAATGAACTGCAAATATGTATGGTCTAACGGTATATCGGGTTCTTGCTTAAAGCGCAGAGATAAAAGGGGTGGAAATAAATACAGATGCCCTGCAGAGAGAATATGGGGTTTATCATCTAACATATACCAGGCATACCCCTTGTTAACAACATAAAGCCGGCTTGTAACAACATTTTTTGTAATGTCCCAATAATTATGAATTACTTTTCTTCCATATACTTGCAGTTTTGTAAGTTCCATAGTATCTCCTTGGCAAAAAGACGATTTTGAACATCTTAATACTTCTTTCAAGTATTCACAAAAAGGCCGAAATATTATATAATTCAATTACAGTTTACACGAAATGATTCTATTTGTCAAGACTAAGCTGAAAATTAAAAAGTTACCGGTCGATTTTAAACAATTTAAGGAAATTGTTTAACAAATGAGCTAAAAAGGAGAAGCGATTTATGAGTTTAAAAGACAATATATGGTTATGGGGACAGACTGCAGGCTCGCACCACAACGCAAATATATATCAGTTGCCTGGCGTCAATTCCATGTCACCGGAAGAAGGCGCAGCATACTTTGGTATTCGCAATATGTGCCGCGTGAAAATGTCTGTGGACAATGCAATTTCTTTAGAGAAAGAAATTGAGGATTTGCCGAATATTGATAAAATAGTATTATCAATTGTGGGTGCAGGGGGTTGTCCTTTTCATAAGGAAGGGAAAAATGACTTGGACGAGGTCATTCGTACAGCTGCCAACAATTCTAAAGTGGTTGCAGGCATTATGGATGATTTTGTCAGTGAAGAACGACTGCCAATTTATACACCTGAAGTTTTAGCAAAGATGGCAGATCAATTACATACCTCTCTGGACCGGGCCATTGAGTTTTGGACGGTAATTTACGAGCGAGATCTGGCTGCGAATTTGGATGATGAAATTAGAAGCCGGCTGCAAGCATTCGATCTTTTCACTTTCTGGACTTGGTATAGTGAACACTTGCGCGATTTAGAAGCCAATTATCAAAAAATCAGGGAACTTGCAGAGGGTAAGCGGATGATGATGGGCGTCTATATGTGGGATTATGGCAATAAGTGTCCGTTACCCGACGAACTAATGGAATATCAGCTTTCCTTTGTGGAAGAAAAATATGCAAAGGGCGAAATTGAGGGAATTATTCTTTGCTCAAACTGTATTATGGATATTGGACTTTCAACTGTACCTATTATGAAAAAGTGGATGGGAAAATTAAAATAAAAAAGGAGTGTGTCGTATGAAAAAACATGCAAAAATCGTATCTATGTTCTTGGCGGTTACCTTTTTATTTTCAACAGCTTGTTCCATGTTATGTCTTGCAGATGATGGGTCAAATCTTTTGAAGAATCCCGGATTCGAATCTACAGATGGCTTTGTGGCAAGTCCTACAAATGGATGGAAAGATTCGGCGGGCACCAATGCCGGCGAAACGGAATGTATTACGTCGGAAACATCGGGCTACAATCCTTCTCCGGATGGTGGCAATTACGCTATGACAAAAAGCAAAAACACAAGTGCAGCTGCCGGTGATGCTTCATATTTGACACAATACATTAACAACGTGAGTAGCCTTGTCGGACACCATGCAAGCTTTTCTGTTTGGTATAATTGTACACTGCCTACGGAAAACGCCAGCAGTAGTCTATGGTACAGTGCTTGTGTCAACATTCTATTACAGGGTGATGTTGGGGGAAAAACAACAACAATTGATCAGACAAACCTATATCTTCGCCCAACAGATGGGAAGTGGAGTCAGTCTTCTTGTGTCTTTTTCGTGCCAACATACGTGACAAGAATCAGTGTCCAGCTTACAAGTAAAGCCAAGAGTGGTACAAATAGAGTCCTTTGGGATGGGGCAGATGTACATGTGCTTGCAGATGTGCCGGAAAATCTTTTGCCGAATGGCGACATGGAGAATGTAAGAGTGGATGGAACGAATTCTGTTCCCTCCAAAGTCAATGCCTATACAAATTATAAAATAGAAGGCGATTCTACTACATGGACTTATGGCAGAACAGGTGAAAACTTGGTTTCGGAGACGATGATTCAGCATGACGGCACAGAGGGAAAGGTTTTGGCAATGAAACCGACAGGCAGCATGGAAGCTCTTTCTGCAGTCATGGATTTCGGAGGTATTTTTGCGACAACTCCGGCTCCATCTAAGCTGCTCATTACTGGCTACGTCAAAGCAAGTGTGAATGGCTGCGCGAGTGTCACATATTGTGACGGTGCAAAACCAGTTGTGCCTTCAGCCTCGGCGACGAGTGTTGCTACGAAAACCGGTGTTTTGTACGGCACAGGAAAATGGGAAAAATTTGCCATGGTAGCTAATGTGAAAACTTCCGTGAGCGGTTCAACAACAACATGGGCTGGGCAATCTCTGGAATTCAACTACTGGTGTGATAAAATTACGGAAGGCGATAAAGATGCTTATTTTGATGATGTAAAAGTTATTCCTATCTATGGTGATGAAGTCATAAACGGGGATATGGAAGCAGCCTATCTGATTACACAGCAAGGCAATATTACACCATTGGAAGCAGTTGCAGCTACAGATGGCGATAGTGTTGTCATGGATACAGATGCTGCTGAAGGCGCATATGCAGCTAAAGTAACCGGTGGTATAGCTTTTGCAAATACTTCGCCGGTTGCAGGAAAGATCTATCAACTTACCTTCCAGGCAAAGGGCACTGACGGAAGACTGTCCGTTCGCATAAATGGGGCAACCCAGGCTTTAGACAGTCTGACAGAAAATTATGAGAAATACACCCTCTATTATACTGTACCTGCGGAATCGGAACCGGTTGCCGGGATTACAATTCAAACAGACGGTGTAAATGACTTTTACATTGATGCAATCACTTTTAAAGCAGTAGATCATGCAGCAGAAGAAAACTGCGTATTTCAAAAGGATGGTCAAATCATAACGGCGCCAACAGTGGGTGATATTACCTGTCTGTATGAGTACTTGCCGGACACGCCTTTGGAAGGGAACGTTATATTATACACGGCTCTATATTCAATAGACGAACACGGTGTGCTTGTATTAAAGTCTATTAGCATGCATACAAAAACAATGCATACTGCAGAAAACGGTTTCCAAGTACCACTGAAACTGAAGAATTCTGTTGCTGTTACAGATGTAAACCAAACAATAAAATCATATTTATGGAATGGGAGTTTCATACCGATTGGCAAGAAAGCAGAACTTAAAGGAGTTTAAGTACATGAAGAAGATTATTTCATTATTACTTTCTATTCTCTTCATTACAAGTGTTGTTATTATGAGCAGTGCAGCAGAAACGGAAATGAAGAATTATGTCTTAAATGGCGGCTTTGAAGATAAAGGGACAGATCAAAAGCCGTTGATGTGGACATATAGCAAAACTGCAACCATTGAACAGATTTCGATGCAAGATAAAGAAAAACACAGCGGTAATGCAGCACTTATGATTGGTCCTGGCGAAGGGGATCATTATGTTGTCAATAAGTTTAATGCAATCGGCGGGAAAACCTATACGTTTTCTGCATGGGTACTTGCAAAGAAAGTGGATGACCGATATAATATAAAATTTGAGTTTTACAAAAAAGTTGACGGCAGTTATGCGGGCAACGGTTCCAAAAGCATAAAAGTGAAGGAAAGTAATAGATGGGAGAATATTAAAGAAAATATAGAAGTGCCGGAAGGAACAGAACAGGTCAAGATTTATCTGCGTGGCAGAGATGATGTTTTGTTTTACTGGGATGATGTTAGCTTTTTAGGCGAAACGGTCAAAGAACTTGATCCTCTGCCACTGACCATAAGCAGTGCAGAAGCGCCTATAGGGGAAAATTTACTGAAAAACTCGTCCTTCGAAGAAACGGATTCCAGCGGATTCCCGGCCGAATGGAAAGCCATTGGCGGTTCCTGGAAGGATAATCAGTACGTCACGTATCTTAAGGATTTTGGCCACAGCGATAACACTTCGGTTCGTATACAAATGAGCGCAAGCGGCAATCCCTGGATTCGTCAGGTCGTTAATGTTCTGCCGAATACAAAATACCGGATTTCCATGTGGATCAGAAACGAAAATCTGGTGGAGATTTCCCGCGGAGCAGTACGCCTAAAGTACGAAACCCATTCGGAAAACTTTCAGGAAACCGGCAAGTCGGAATCCGAAACCTCTCTGGGTTTAAGTACGGTTTCTGATGGGCTTACCATGAAAAACGAAAAACAGTGGACAGAAGTAGAGACATTCTTTACTACACCGACCGGGTGCCGTGCAATCAGTTTTTATCTGCGTATCTTCTCCAGTGGAATCGTTTGGTTTGATGACATTTCTTTCTGTCAAGTAGGAGAAACACCGGTCGTATCCATTACGACGGATTCAACATTTTATTATCCTTCTCAAAAATCCGGCGTAGCGATGGCAATCTTTAATGAAGGAGGCATTGCAACGCTTCGGGAAGAAAATGTTCGGGTGAATTTCTACTTAAAAGATGGGGACACGGTATTATCTGCACAGAAAGATACTGAATTCTTTGAAGGCAAGGCAGGATTTCACTTCGATACAAGCCTTATGACACAAATGAAGCACGAATACACCATGGAAGCAGAGACAGTGGATTTACAAGGGAATAAACTTGGATGTTCCACTACAGATGTATATGTGTATCCGCGCCCGACTACCATAGACGAAAACTGCAACTATTTAAATGCGGATGGCAGTGTATGGATTCCCACACTGGGATATCACATTCCGGTGGATTGGTGGAACGATGATAATATTGCAAAGGTGAAGGAATTAGGGATTAATGTGGTGCAAGTGCCTTATGGGTATGCCTATCAGTACATTAAAGACCCACAAACATTAAATGACATTGTTGCCGCTTGCGGCCGCAATGGCGTGAAAGCGCTTATCTGCATGTATTACAATATGGTACCTGCTGCGCATGATCAGAATATTGAATCTTCCCGCGCTGTTGTGAACGCTTTTAAGGATAATGATGCTGTGTTTGGCTATGCTGTGCAGGATGAACCATTTTTATGCATTCCGAATGCTTTTGAGGATGGACATAAGCTGCTGAAAAAATCCTACAAAATGATTCGGGATATCGACGATAAACATCCGGTATATTTATTGGAAGCCAGCACGCGTGATTTTGTTTCAGTTGCCAAGTACTGTGATGTTATGGCCTATGATCCTTATCCCTCCAGCGCATACAGACCGGGCAATTGTGTGCGTGACTATACGGAAATGGCGGCGCAGGCAACAAGAGGACTGAAACCATTTTATGCAGTACAGCAAGCTTTCACGTACGGTGGATATTATCCAACAGGTGATGAAACGAGAAACTTCTGGTATCAGGGTCTTTTGGCAGAAAACTTTGGTGAGGGTTATTTTGGCGTAGATAAGTCCCTGATTCCTACAGATGGTTCGCCTAATCAGCCGCTTTTGGAATCACCCTTAGGGGAAACAATCACTACCTTTGCAAAAGCAGAACAGGATTTTGCGCTGGATGTATTTAAGTATGGAAAGTATCCTGTAATAAATAGCGGACTTGAAAAAGATTATGAATACAGAAGCGTTTTGAAAGACGGAGAAATCTATATAGTCATCTTAAACCGTCACACAGAGCAGGATAATAGAATTAGCAAAAAGGCAGAGTTTATGAACGTAGAAGCGGACAATGTGCAGATTACGGCTGTGATTCCTGCCACCAGTACAAACGGCCTTGTTTCTTTAAAGGATGGGAAAATAAAAGCGCTTTATGGATGTAAAGACGGTGAATTGACTGTAAACGGAGACACATTTATAATTACGCTATCATCCGGGCAGGCCGCCGTATTCCAGATTAGTGGTGTGGATACGACAAGGTTATTTGATGCACGTTTTACGGACATCGGTGACTATTCGTGGGCGGCAGAAGCAATTGAAGGCCTTAGCGAAAGGCATATTCTCAAAAACTGCACAGGGAACAGTTATGAACCGGGAAAGGCAATTACCAGAGGGGAATTTGCTATGTATTTAATTGAAGCACTTGGTATTTGCTATCATAACGATAGTGATGTGATGGGCAAAAATGCATGGCCAGGCTTTGTTGATGTTGCCGAGGATGCTTATTACTGGGAAGCGTTAAAAGCCGGAAAAGCCGCAGGCGTCTTGAAAGGCATCGGGGATAACTTCTTTGCACCGGATGCGTTGGTTACCAGACAGGATGCCATGGTTATTGCAGCGAGAATTCTTGCCGCAGTAAGCAAATACTATGGCAATGGTAAACTTGCGGATTTAAAAGACTTTTCTGATAGTGCGCAGATTGCAGAGTATGCAAAAGGTGCAGTTGCCAACATGGTGATGGCAGGATTTATTCGTGGCAATGCAGATGGGACGATTAATCCGCTCGGCAATATGACGAGAGCAGAAGCCGCAGTCATGACAAGCAGAATTATAGGCGCTTCTACGAATTAAGAAAAATGTAATCATGAGAATGAGAGATAATGCTAATTTGAACGTTCAAATTAGCATTATCTCTCATTCTCATGATTACATTTTTCTTAATTCGTAGAAGCGCCTATAATTCTGCTTGTCATGACTGCGGCTTCTGCTCTCGTCATATTGCCGAGCGGATTAATCGTCCCATCTGCATTGCCACGAATAAATCCTGCCATCACCATGTTGGCAACTGCACCTTTTGCATACTCTGCAATCTGCGCACTATCAGAAAAGTCTTTTAAATCCGCAAGTTTACCATTGCCATAGTATTTGCTTACTGCGGCAAGAATTCTCGCTGCAATAACCATGGCATCCTGTCTGGTAACCAACGCATCCGGTGCAAAGAAGTTATCCCCGATGCCTTTCAAGACGCCTGCGGCTTTTCCGGCTTTTAACGCTTCCCAGTAATAAGCATCCTCGGCAACATCAACAAAGCCTGGCCATGCATTTTTGCCCATCACATCACTATCGTTATGATAGCAAATACCAAGTGCTTCAATTAAATACATAGCAAATTCCCCTCTGGTAATTGCCTTTCCCGGTTCATAACTGTTCCCTGTGCAGTTTTTGAGAATATGCCTTTCGCTAAGGCCTTCAATTGCTTCTGCCGCCCACGAATAGTCACCGATGTCCGTAAAACGTGCATCAAATAACCTTGTCGTATCCACACCACTAATCTGGAATACGGCGGCCTGCCCGGATGATAGCGTAATTATAAATGTGTCTCCGTTTACAGTCAATTCACCGTCTTTACATCCATAAAGCGCTTTTATTTTCCCATCCTTTAAAGAAACAAGGCCGTTTGTACTGGTGGCAGGAATCACAGCCGTAATCTGCACATTGTCCGCTTCTACGTTCATAAACTCTGCCTTTTTGCTAATTCTATTATCCTGCTCTGTGTGACGGTTTAAGATGACTATATAGATTTCTCCGTCTTTCAAAACGCTTCTGTATTCATAATCTTTTTCAAGTCCGCTATTTATTACAGGATACTTTCCATACTTAAATACATCCAGCGCAAAATCCTGTTCTGCTTTTGCAAAGGTAGTGATTGTTTCCCCTAAGGGTGATTCCAAAAGCGGCTGATTAGGCGAACCATCTGTAGGAATCAGGGACTTATCTACGCCAAAATAACCCTCACCAAAGTTTTCTGCCAAAAGACCCTGATACCAGAAGTTTCTCGTTTCATCACCTGTTGGATAATATCCACCGTACGTGAAAGCTTGCTGTACTGCATAAAATGGTTTCAGTCCTCTTGTTGCCTGCGCCGCCATTTCCGTATAGTCACGCACACAATTGCCCGGTCTGTATGCGCTGGAGGGATAAGGATCATAGGCCATAACATCACAGTACTTGGCAACTGAAACAAAATCACGCGTGCTGGCTTCCAATAAATATACCGGATGTTTATCGTCGATATCCCGAATCATTTTGTAGGATTTTTTCAGCAGCTTATGTCCATCCTCAAAAGCATTCGGAATGCATAAAAATGGTTCATCCTGCACAGCATAGCCAAACACAGCATCATTATCCTTAAAAGCGTTCACAACAGCGCGGGAAGATTCAATATTCTGATCATGCGCAGCAGGTACCATATTGTAATACATGCAGATAAGCGCTTTCACGCCATTGCGGCCGCAAGCGGCAACAATGTCATTTAATGTTTGTGGGTCTTTAATGTACTGATAGGCATACCCATAAGGCACTTGCACCACATTAATCCCTAATTCCTTCACCTTTGCAATATTATCATCGTTCCACCAATCCACCGGAATGTGATATCCCAGTGTGGGAATCCATACACTGCCATCCGCATTTAAATAGTTGCAGTTTTCGTCTATGGTAGTCGGGCGCGGATACACATATACATCTGTAGTGGAACATCCAAGTTTATTCCCTTGTAAATCCACTGTCTCTGCTTCCATGGTGTATTCGTGCTTCATTTGTGTCATAAGGCTTGTATCGAAGTGAAATCCTGCCTTGCCTTCAAAGAATTCAGTATCTTTCTGTGCAGATAATACCGTGTCCCCATCTTTTAAGTAGAAATTCACCCGAACATTTTCTTCCCGAAGCGTTGCAATGCCTCCTTCATTAAAGATTGCCATCGCTACGCCGGATTTTTGAGAAGGATAATAAAATGTTGAATCCGTCGTAATGGATACGACCGGTGTTTCTCCTACTTGACAGAAAGAAATGTCATCAAACCAAACGATTCCACTGGAGAAGATACGCAGATAAAAACTGATTGCACGGCACCCGGTCGGTGTAGTAAAGAATGTCTCTACTTCTGTCCACTGTTTTTCGTTTTTCATGGTAAGCCCATCAGAAACCGTACTTAAACCCAGAGAGGTTTCGGATTCCGACTTGCCGGTTTCCTGAAAGTTTTCCGAATGGGTTTCGTACTTTAGGCGTACTGCTCCGCGGGAAATCTCCACCAGATTTTCGTTTCTGATCCACATGGAAATCCGGTATTTTGTATTCGGCAGAACATTAACGACCTGACGAATCCAGGGATTGCCGCTTGCGCTCATTTGTATACGAACCGAAGTGTTATCGCTGTGGCCAAAATCCTTAAGATACGTGACGTACTGATTATCCTTCCAGGAACCGCCAATGGCTTTCCATTCGGCCGGGAATCCGCTGGAATCCGTTTCTTCGAAGGACGAGTTTTTCAGTAAATTTTCCCCTATAGGCGCTTCTGCACTGCTTATGGTCAGTGGCAGAGGATCAAGTTCTTTGACCGTTTCGCCTAAAAAGCTAACATCATCCCAGTAAAACAAAACATCATCTCTGCCACGCAGATAAATCTTGACCTGTTCTGTTCCTTCCGGCACTTCTATATTTTCTTTAATATTCTCCCATCTATTACTTTCCTTCACTTTTATGCTTTTGGAACCGTTGCCCGCATAACTGCCGTCAACTTTTTTGTAAAACTCAAATTTTATATTATATCGGTCATCCACTTTCTTTGCAAGTACCCATGCAGAAAACGTATAGGTTTTCCCGCCGATTGCATTAAACTTATTGACAACATAATGATCCCCTTCGCCAGGACCAATCATAAGTGCTGCATTACCGCTGTGTTTTTCTTTATCTTGCATCGAAATCTGTTCAATGGTTGCAGTTTTGCTATATGTCCACATCAACGGCTTTTGATCTGTCCCTTTATCTTCAAAGCCGCCATTTAAGACATAATTCTTCATTTCCGTTTCTGCTGCACTGCTCATAATAACAACACTTGTAATGAAGAGAATAGAAAGTAATAATGAAATAATCTTCTTCATGTACTTAAACTCCTTTAAGTTCTGCTTTCTTGCCAATCGGTATGAAACTCCCATTCCATAAATATGATTTTATTGTTTGGTTTACATCTGTAACAGCAACAGAATTCTTCAGTTTCAGTGGTACTTGGAAACCGTTTTCTGCAGTATGCATTGTTTTTGTATGCATGCTAATAGACTTTAATACAAGCACACCGTGTTCGTCTATTGAATATAGAGCCGTGTATAATATAACGTTCCCTTCCAAAGGCGTGTCCGGCAAGTACTCATACAGACAGGTAATATCACCCACTGTTGGCGCCGTTATGATTTGACCATCCTTTTGAAATACGCAGTTTTCTTCTGCTGCATGATCTACTGCTTTAAAAGTGATTGCATCAATGTAAAAGTCATTTACACCGTCTGTTTGAATTGTAATCCCGGCAACCGGTTCCGATTCCGCAGGTACAGTATAATAGAGGGTGTATTTCTCATAATTTTCTGTCAGACTGTCTAAAGCCTGGGTTGCCCCATTTATGCGAACGGACAGTCTTCCGTCAGTGCCCTTTGCCTGGAAGGTAAGTTGATAGATCTTTCCTGCAACCGGCGAAGTATTTGCAAAAGCTATACCACCGGTTACTTTAGCTGCATATGCGCCTTCAGCAGCATCTGTATCCATGACAACACTATCGCCATCTGTAGCTGCAACTGCTTCCAATGGTGTAATATTGCCTTGCTGTGTAATCAGATAGGCTGCTTCCATATCCCCGTTTATGACTTCATCACCATAGATAGGAATAACTTTTACATCATCAAAATAAGCATCTTTATCGCCTTCCGTAATTTTATCACACCAGTAGTTGAATTCCAGAGATTGCCCAGCCCATGTTGTTGTTGAACCGCTCACGGAAGTTTTCACATTAGCTACCATGGCAAATTTTTCCCATTTTCCTGTGCCGTACAAAACACCGGTTTTCGTAGCAACACTCGTCGCCGAGGCTGAAGGCACAACTGGTTTTGCACCGTCACAATATGTGACACTCGCGCAGCCATTCACACTTGCTTTGACGTAGCCAGTAATGAGCAGCTTAGATGGAGCCGGAGTTGTCGCAAAAATACCTCCGAAATCCATGACTGCAGAAAGAGCTTCCATGCTGCCTGTCGGTTTCATTGCCAAAACCTTTCCCTCTGTGCCGTCATGCTGAATCATCGTCTCCGAAACCAAGTTTTCACCTGTTCTGCCATAAGTCCATGTAGTAGAATCGCCTTCTATTTTATAATTTGTATAGGCATTGACTTTGGAGGGAACAGAATTCGTTCCATCCACTCTTACATTCTCCATGTCGCCATTCGGCAAAAGATTTTCCGGCACATCTGCAAGCACATGTACATCTGCCCCATCCCAAAGGACTCTATTTGTACCACTCTTGGCTTTACTTGTAAGCTGGACACTGATTCTTGTCACGTATGTTGGCACGAAAAAGACACAAGAAGACTGACTCCACTTCCCATCTGTTGGGCGAAGATATAGGTTTGTCTGATCAATTGTTGTTGTTTTTCCCCCAACATCACCCTGTAATAGAATGTTGACACAAGCACTGTACCATAGACTACTGCTGGCGTTTTCCGTAGGCAGTGTACAATTATACCAAACAGAAAAGCTTGCATGGTGTCCGACAAGGCTACTCACGTTGTTAATGTATTGTGTCAAATATGAAGCATCACCGGCAGCTGCACTTGTGTTTTTGCTTTTTGTCATAGCGTAATTGCCACCATCCGGAGAAGGATTGTAGCCCGATGTTTCCGACGTAATACATTCCGTTTCGCCGGCATTGGTGCCCGCCGAATCTTTCCATCCATTTGTAGGACTTGCCACAAAGCCATCTGTAGATTCGAATCCGGGATTCTTCAAAAGATTTGACCCATCATCTGCAAGACATAACATGGAACAAGCTGTTGAAAATAAAAAGGTAACCGCCAAGAACATAGATACGATTTTTGCATGTTTTTTCATACGACACACTCCTTTTTTATTTTAATTTTCCCATCCACTTTTTCATAATAGGTACAGTTGAAAGTCCAATATCCATAATACAGTTTGAGCAAAGAATAATTCCCTCAATTTCGCCCTTTGCATATTTTTCTTCCACAAAGGAAAGCTGATATTCCATTAGTTCGTCGGGTAACGGACACTTATTGCCATAATCCCACATATAGACGCCCATCATCATCCGCTTACCCTCTGCAAGTTCCCTGATTTTTTGATAATTGGCTTCTAAATCGCGCAAGTGTTCACTATACCAAGTCCAGAAAGTGAAAAGATCGAATGCTTGCAGCCGGCTTCTAATTTCATCATCCAAATTCGCAGCCAGATCTCGCTCGTAAATTACCGTCCAAAACTCAATGGCCCGGTCCAGAGAGGTATGTAATTGATCTGCCATCTTTGCTAAAACTTCAGGTGTATAAATTGGCAGTCGTTCTTCACTGACAAAATCATCCATAATGCCTGCAACCACTTTAGAATTGTTGGCAGCTGTACGAATGACCTCGTCCAAGTCATTTTTCCCTTCCTTATGAAAAGGACAACCCCCTGCACCCACAATTGATAATACTATTTTATCAATATTCGGCAAATCCTCAATTTCTTTCTCTAAAGAAATTGCATTGTCCACAGACATTTTCACGCGGCACATATTGCGAATACCAAAGTATGCTGCGCCTTCTTCCGGTGACATGGAATTGACGCCAGGCAACTGATATATATTTGCGTTGTGGTGCGAGCCTGCAGTCTGTCCCCATAACCATATATTGTCTTTTAAACTCATAAATCGCTTCTCCTTTTTAGCTCATTTGTTAAACAATTTCCTTAAATTGTTTAAAATCGACCGGTAACTTTTTAATTTTCAGCTTAGTCTTGACAAATAGAATCATTTCGTGTAAACTGTAATTGAATTATATAATATTTCGGCCTTTTTGTGAATACTTGAAAGAAGTATTAAGATGTTCAAAATCGTCTTTTTGCCAAGGAGATACTATGGAACTTACAAAACTGCAAGTATATGGAAGAAAAGTAATTCATAATTATTGGGACATTACAAAAAATGTTGTTACAAGCCGGCTTTATGTTGTTAACAAGGGGTATGCCTGGTATATGTTAGATGATAAACCCCATATTCTCTCTGCAGGGCATCTGTATTTATTTCCACCCCTTTTATCTCTGCGCTTTAAGCAAGAACCCGATATACCGTTAGACCATACATATTTGCAGTTCATTACTGCTTCACTGCCTATTTCAAAGCAAGTAATTGATTTGCCGCTATCGGATTATCCCACGCTAAACAGTTTAGTTTCGGCGTTTAACACCTTTATTAATGAGTATCATATTTCTCCCTCAAACCATAAACATGATAAAATTGTCCTTGGCTACTTAGATCTTTTTCTGTCACTTATTCGCAGCGTATACCACATACCGAATGTCTCAGATAAACGCATTGAAAACGTCGTATCCTATATTTCCAAGCATTATAACGAACCTATTTTGGTAGAAGAAATGGCTGCCATGGTCTATCTGGAAGTGAATTATTTTATTAAACTTTTTCGTTCGATCATGCATGTTTCGCCCCATCAATACTTAAAAGATTTTCGCCTTAGCATGGCGAGTGAGTTTTTGCACAGCGGTCTTTCGATTCAAGAAACCGCCTCGCGGGTAGGATATTCATCCGGCTATGCACTCTCTGCTGCAATGAAAAAAAGATGGGGTTACTCTCCCTCCGCATTGATACGAAACGAAAAGAAAAATAGTACTTGCTCTATAAAAAACAGCTAAAACCTTTTCTGCATTTGGTTTTAGCTGTTCTTTTATATTCTTCTCATTACAGACGAACACAAGTAGAAGTATCCATAAATATAGACGTTTTTTCCGCCAAAAAAACCTTGGAATTTTGACGGTTTTCAGGAAAGATCCATTTACCTGACAGCCGTAGCAATTACAATACCTGCAAGAACGATCAAGGCGCAAAAGGCCTTATAGCGTATGTTTTTATCTTTAAAAAATGCCCAGCCGATCAATATGGTTACCAAAACAGAGGACTGTTTAATGATTGTCATAACTGTAACTTTGCTGTATGGAGATGCATTTGCTATAAAGAGAAGCCGGTCACCTATGACAAATACAATGCTCATAATGTAGACCCAGTAATTTTTTATGAGAGTCTTCACATTTAACTTCGTTCTCGATGCTAAAATATACGTTGAGTACATAATCAGCATATAAAACATAAACCAAAATTGTAGCTGTCCGGCTTCAACATTCTGCATCAGAATTTTATCCATCGTTCCCGAAATCGCATTTAAAAAACAACTTGCAAGTGCCGCAAAAAGTACAGTAGCGCTAAGCTTTTTCTCATTCGCATGGTTTCTTCGATTCACCAGCAAAAGTCCGATCACAACAAGTATAAGGCCTAAAACTCTTGGCACTGTCATTGTTTCTCCCAAAATCGAAACACCAAGCAAAGTTGAAAACAAAACACTGTACAAATCCATAATACCATAATGGCTGACGGACATGTTTTGCAGTGCCTTAAACGCAAACAACCATGCAGAACCAACCACAAGTGATTTTATAGCAATGTAATAATAGTATCTCGGTTCTAAAGAAAATACATTTTTCGAAAACGGAATAATAAGAATGAACCCTATTAGCGTATAGAAAAACAGGATTTCTAAGGAGGTGTTCCTTTTTAGTGCCGCCTTTTTCATTCCATCGCGCGCACTCTTAAATACACTATATAAAACTACAAACAAAATCCAATACTTTTCCATTTGATATCACCATTCAGCATAATTTTTCTAATTATATCACAATCAGGCATTGGATTCAATCTTTGTTTTCTGATCCTATAAACTATTTTTGTAGGTTTGTCAATGATGTGTTACAAAAACAGTTAAAAAATTTCACCATCTTCAAGGAATGCCTTGATGTAGTCAACAGGAGCTTTCCAATTAAGTGGTCGCATAGGAAACTTGTTGTATTTATAGTTATGTACCTTTAATTGTTTAGCAAAATCATCGAACGAATAAAATTTATGTGTTGCATAAAAATATTCGTTGTCT
>JAQXGO010000018.1 GCA_029006755.1 Clostridia bacterium
TTGGACAAGCAGTATCCGCAGTATGGTTTTGCCGTACATAAAGGATATGGGACAAAAGCGCATAAAGAAGCGGTGTGGCAATACGGTCCTTCGCCGGAACACCGAAGAAGCTTTTTAAAAAAATGGTATGGAGATGTGCAATGAGAGCCATTGGAAATAAAGGAGAAGATGCAGCCGTAAAGCATCTGAAACGGTTAGGGTATACCATTGTAGAACGCAATTACTTTGCACGTGTCGGCGAAATTGATATTATCGCCAAAAAGGATGAGTACCTTGTATTCGTTGAGGTGAAAATGCGACGCAGTGAGGCTTACGGCGGTGGCGTAGCGGCGGTGGATTACCATAAACAGCAGAAAATCCGTAAGGCGGCCGCCTTGTATCTGCAACAGAAGGAGATGGAAGTCGCCGTACGTTTTGATGTAGTGATTATTCATAGCGACGGCAGGCATATCGCCGAAAGAGATATAGAAGTGATTGAAAATGCCTTTTAAATCTTTTGGATAGAAAAAATATTTGAAAAATTATTGAAATCATGTGAAAAATCGTGTATAATATATAAAGTCGTACAATCGGGGAGTTAGCGGTGCCCTGTACCTGCAATCCGCTATAGCAGGGATGATGCCCTTTTTGAGGACTGAACTTGTATGGCCGGATTTTGTAAGTGGTGTTAACGGTCAGGTCTTACGCAACATAAACCCGTGAACCTCGTCAGGTGGGGAACCAAGCAGCGATAAGCGGATCTTTGTGTGTGCCGTGAGAGTGCCTGGCATCAGCCGGCTGCAAAAATACCGCATATAAGCGCTGCTTCGAGGAAAGGGCGTACGGCTTTTTTAAATGAAAAAAAGGTGACCAATATGGGATATACGGCGTTATATAGAACGTGGCGTCCGCTTACCTTTGATGATGTAGTGGGGCAGGCGCATATCACGGAAACCCTGAAAAATGAAATACAACGGCAAAGGGTAGGGCATGCCTATCTTTTTTGCGGTTCACGTGGTACAGGTAAGACTTCTACGGCACGTATACTCAGCCGTGCTATCAACTGCCTTTCTCCGAAAAACGGAAATCCGTGCAACGAATGCGAGCATTGCCGCGGCATTTTAGAAGGCAAGATTTTGGATATTACTGAAATTGATGCCGCCAGCAATAACGGTGTCGACAGTATCCGTGATTTGCGTGAGGAAGCGCGGTTTGAGGGTACGCGTTTGCAAAATCGTATTTATATTATTGATGAGGTGCACATGCTGACCATCAGTGCCTTTAATGCACTTTTAAAGATTTTGGAGGAACCGCCGCGTCATGTGCATTTTATTTTGGCAACAACAGAGGCACATAAAGTGCCGGCCACCATTTTGTCCCGATGCCAGCGGTTTGATTTTCGCCGTATCCGCACAGCGGATATTGAAGGGCAGCTGCAAAAAATATTGCAGGCAGATGGGTTTACGATAGAGGACCGCGGGATTCGCCTGATGGCGGAAAAGGCGGATGGCTCGATGCGCGATGCACTGAGTATCTTGGATCAGTGTATGGCGATTGGCGGCAATCGGCTTGCATATGAAGAAATTGCCGCGTTTATCGGTACAACGGCCGCGGATACGCTGCATCGCTTGGCTACGGCGATTGCCGGGCAGGATATACCGGCGATGCTGGCTGTGATGGAGGAGTATGGGCAGGAGGGAAAGTCCTTTACGCGATTTGCAGAGGATTTTACACAGTTTTTGCGGAGCCTGCTGCTTTGTAAATATATGCAAAATCCGGCAGAGGCGTTGGATGTAACGCCGGAAACGGCGGAGGAAATGACGGCACTGGCCGCAAAATTTTCGCAGGAGCAGCTTGTTTATATGCTGCATGTTTTGATGGAAACGGCTGCACAAATGCGTTTTTTGTCGAATCCGAGGACAAGCTTTGAGCTTGCGACAATCAAGATGGCAAATCCGGTGTATGGAGAGAACAGTGAGGCTTTGGCGGCACGTGTCTCGCAGCTGGAAATGCAGATGCAAAATGGCGTTGCCGACCGACCGCGGACAAATGCTGAAAAGCCTGTAAAACCGCAGGGAAAAGCACCGGAAAAAACAGAGAAAAAAAAGGCGGCAGTGGCATCAAGTGACATGGCGGCGGCATTTTTAAAGAATATGGAAAAAATGCAAACGCTCTTTGTGCAGCGCAATCAATTGCAGTGCATGACCATTTTAGCGAGTGTAGCAGACGCTGAGGATAGAAACGGCAGGCTCTGCCTTTTGTTTCAAGATGAAAATGAGCTTTGCGCGGCACGAACAATGCTGATAGAAAAGAATATGGAGGCCTTTCGGGCCGCACTTTCAGAGGTCGCAAATATCGATGCGGCTGTAGACGTAGATTTAATGCAAAAAAAGATGATGCAGGCGGACGATCCGCTTGCAGGTCTTACGAATTTTTAAAGGAGAGATGAGTGATGGCAAAGGGTGGATTTCCGAGAATGCCGGGCGGCAACATGAATAATATGATTAAACAGGCACAGAAGATGCAGCAAGACATGCTGCGTGCACAAGAGGAGCTCGAATCAAAGACCGTAGAGGCAACCGTGGGGGGCGGCAGTGTTAAAGTTGAAGTCAGCGGCAAGAAAGAGCTTGTCAGTATTCATATTCAGCCGGAAGCAGTCGATCCCGAGGATGTGGAAATGCTTGAGGATTTAATCCTGGCCGCCGTAAATGAAGGCATGCGAAAAGCGGAAGAACTGGCCGCTTCCGAAATGGGTAAAATTACCGGCGGGATGAACCTGCCCGGCTTGTTTTAAGGAGAGAGGCTGACCATGTATGCACCGCCGATTGCAAATTTAATTGATATGTTTGCCAGAATGCCCGGCGTAGGCAGAAAGTCCGCCGTGCGCATGGCATTTTATGTGATGGGACTGCCTGCAAGCGAGGCAGAAGCCTTTGCGGATGCGGTACGCGTAGCAAAGGAAACCGTTGTGCTTTGCGAAACCTGCCAAAGCTATACAGATACACAACCCTGCGCGATTTGCAGTGATGCAAAGCGGAACAGGGCGGTAATTTGCGTTGTGGAAAATCCAAAAGATGTCGAGGCAATGGAAAAAACACATGAGTTTTCCGGCGTTTACCATGTTTTGCATGGGGTGATTTCCCCCATTGACGGAATAGGGCCGGACGATTTGAAGGTGCGAGAGCTTTTGGAACGTGTCGCGGCTGAGGATGTGCAAGAAATCATTATGGCCACCAATCCAAGTGTGGAAGGAGAAGCGACAGCGCTGTATCTTGCAAAGCTGCTGACCCCTTTTGGAGTAAAAATAACCCGAATTGCGCACGGCATACCGGTAGGTGCAGATTTAGAGTATACGGATGAGGTCACGCTGGCACGGGCATTGGATGGCAGGAGAGAGATTACGTTATGAATTACGAAGCAAAGGTAAAGGAACTTTGTGAAGGGAAAAAGGCTTTTATCCGTACCTTCGGCTGCCAATTAAATGAAAACGACAGTGAAAAGCTGGCCGGTATGCTGCAAACGATGGGATATGTTATCTCTGACGATATTCGTACAGCCGATTTGGTCCTCTTAAACACCTGCGCCATACGAGAAAATGCAGAGAAGAAAACCTTCGGTGCGGTGGGCTTACTGAAAAATCTAAAAGAAAAGAATCCGGCACTCATTGTAGTTATGGCCGGTTGCATGACCGGGGAAACACATGTAATGGATAAGCTACGGGCGACCTATTGCCATGTAGATATCGTGCTGGGTTCTAATAATATTGATGCTTTTCCGCGGCTTTTATATACTTATCTTTATGAAAAAGAACGCGTGTTTGATACAGAGTATGCAGGCGTTTTGCCTGAAGGATTGCCAACCTATCGGCAGGATAAATTCCGTGCCAGCGTACCGGTTATGTATGGCTGTAACAATTTTTGCGCTTATTGCATTGTTCCGTACGTACGCGGACGGGAGAGGAGCCGTAAGGCTGCGGATATTGTGCGCGAGGTGGAGACACTTCGCGATAATGGCTATATGGAGGTTATGCTCCTGGGGCAGAACGTCAATTCCTATCAGGGTGGCGGCGATGCATTTGCGAGGCTTTTGCAACAGGTGAGCGATACCGGGATTCCGCGGATTCGGTTTATGACCTCGCACCCCAAAGACATTAGCGATGCGGTGCTGGACGTAATGGCATCGCGCGATAATATCTGCAAGGCATTGCACTTACCGGTGCAGGCCGGCAACAATCGCGTGCTTGCGGCCATGAATCGGCGGTATACGCGTGAGAAGTATTTGTCCATTGTGGAAAAGGCCAGAGAAAAAATGCCGGATATTGTTTTGACAACGGATATTATTGTCGGGTTTCCGGGAGAAACCAACGAGGAATTTGCAGATACCATATCCCTCCTCAAAGCCGTGCGGTACGATATGATTTTCTCTTTTATTTTCTCTCCGCGGCAGGGAACGCCGGCGGCAAACATGGCGGATGTCCTAACCGCAGAAGAAAAAAAGCGGAATTTTGATCAGCTTCTCCAGGTGCAAAATCAAATTTCCAAAGAGAAGAATTTGCAGCTTGCAGATAAAATTTTGCCGGTACTGGTAGAAGGCCGGAGCAAGACGGATGCAACGATGATGACCGGGCGTACCGATGGCGGAAAAATCGTGCACTTTAAAGGCGATGACGGTCTTTGTGGCCGCATTGTAGATGTACAGATTCAAACACCAAAGACTTGGAACCTACAAGGAGAAATAGTATGTCACTCAAATTGATTTACGGACGTATTGGCAGTGGCAAAACAGACTTTTGTATGCGGGAAGCCCTTGCCGCACATAAGCCGGTGATTTACCTTGTACCGGAACAGTTTACTTTTACAGCGGAGCAGAGAATTTGCGCCGCTGTTAATGTACATGGACTTGGCGGCATAGAGGTTTTCAGCTTTAAAAGGCTCGCCATGCGCGTTTTGGCGACGGCTGAAAAGGCGGCTGTGCCAAGACTGGACGTGCGCGCAAAGGCGATTTTACTCCAAAAAATCTTAATCGAAAATCGAAGGGATTTAAAGGTGCTCCGTCGGGAAGAAGAGGATGTGGGGACAGCCGGGGCATTGGTGAAACTGTTTACGGAACTAAAGCGGTATCAGATTACGCCTGCGGCATTGCGGCAGGCGGCAGAAAGAATACCGAATTCTGCGGATAAATTGTTGGATATCGCACTTCTTTTTGAAAAATACAATGAGAGAGTAGAAGCCAAGTTTGCTGATATGGATGACGATATGATGCGGCTTTCGGCGGCACTTTTAAAGACAGACTATTTAGCTGGCAGGGAAGTCTACATAGATCGGTTTGACGGCTTTGACCCTTCGGAACTTTCGGTCATAAAGGCGATGCTGCAAACAGCAGACCGCGTAACCATTACATTGGCCTTTCACCCAAAAGACGAGGGACAGACAGCCTTTTCGATGCACAAAAAAATGGCCGATCGCATTTTGGGCATTGCGCGGGAAATGGGCGCTTTAGAGGAGGAGCCCATCGTTTTTGCACAAAAAGAGAAGGGAAATCCGGAACTGGATTTTCTGGGGAGTGCCTATTTTTCCTACCCTGCCGCGCAATATGAAAAGAAAACAACCTGTGTACGGCTTGTCACGGCGCATGACCCCTTGCAGGAGGTGCATGCGGTTGCACGAAGCATAGTAAAGCTTTGCAGAGAAAAGGGCTATTATTATCGTGATATTGCTATTACAGCCAGAAATATAGATATGTATGAACGGTACATACAGGCAGTTTTGCCGACGTATGAGATTCCGTTTTTCATGGATAGAAAAATCAGTATTTTGCAGCATCCCTTTACGGTTTTCGTGCTTTCCGCACTGGAAACCATGCTGAAGGGGTGCAGTTATGATGTCATGTTTCGGTATATTAAATCCGGATTTTTGCGGCTTCGGCGCGAAGCGATCGATGTCCTGGAAAATTATGTGCTTGCGGCCGGTATACGCGGAAATACATGGAAGGACACCGCACGCTGGGAGGCAAGAGCCTCCGTTTATTCGGAAGCGGAAACAGAAGAAGAAAAAGCCGAAAAACAAATGGCGGACGAGGCAAGAAGGCGAGTGATAGAACCGCTGTTGCAGCTGGAAACGGCGATGCGTGAAGGAAAGACTGCCGCCGAAAAATGCCGTGCGTTGTATGCTTTTTTAGAAGAAATGCATGCGGAAAGGCGGGTCGAGGCGTATGCAAAGCTTTTTGAAAAAAGGGGCGATATTGCACGGGCGGAAGAGTACCGGGGCGTATACAACGATTTGATGGATGCTTTAGACGGTGTGTTTGATTCTTTCGGTGACGAAAAAATCAGTGTGCAGCAGTTATATGACATTTTACGCGTGGGATTGGGTGAATACGAAACCGGCATTATTCCGGCAACACTGGACGGGGTGAATGTCGGCTCTGTGGACCGTATCAAAGGGTACAATATAAAAGCACTTTTTGTGATCGGCGTGGTGGATGGTGTATTTCCTGCTTCGCCGGAACGCGGCGGACTCTTGCATGATATGGATCGCTGTGCCCTTGCGGAAGCCGGGATTGAACTGCCTACGGCAGAAAATAAAACTATCCTGGAAGAAGAACACCTGATTTACAAGTGCCTGACCATGCCGTCTGCCTTTTTATCGGTCAGTTTTCCGGGTGCGGACATGGATGGAGGTGCCAGAAGGCCTTCTCGTATTTGCAATCGTCTGCGTGAGATTTTTCCAAAGCTTTGGGAAGAAAACCTGCTTTTAGGCCTTTCGGAGGCAGACAAACTGTCGGTGCCGCGCATCACCATGCGCTATCTTTTAGAGGCACTCAGAAATGGATCGGCATCGGAAGAACTCTGCCGTGCGTACGGCTGGCTTTTGGAAAACAGACGGCGTGAACTGCAAACGGCGATGGAGAGCCTTTCTTATCAAAATGAGGCACGGCCCTTACGGCCGGAAACGGTCAAAGAATTTTTCGGAAACAGAATTACAACGAGCGTTTCCAAATTGGAAAGACAAGCGGCATGTCCGTTTTCCTTTTTTGCAACGCACATACTGGGTGCAAAGGAAAGGCGCATCATGCAGCCGGGCGCGGCGGATGCCGGGCGCTTTTTGCATGATTTTATAGATATTTTCTCGGAACGCTTGCGGGCAAACGAGATGCAATGGCAGCAGGTAGATGCTGCATATATTGATAAAGAATTTGAGGAGATTGCACCGCTGATAGACAGGCGGATCAATCGTTATATGCTGGAGAGCTCCACGCGATACGCCTTTTTGTTTACAAGGCTCAAAAGCGCTGTGCGTGCCAGCCTTGCTATGCTTGCGGAGCACATGCGGCGCAGCAGATTTGCGCCCCTTGGGTATGAACTGACTTTTGGGGAAAATGGGGAGCTTGCACCGCTTACAGTGACACTTCCGGCGGCGGTGAGGTGCGGCTAACGGGCAGAATTGATCGGGTGGACACTTTTTTTAGTGCGCAGCGAGGGGAAACGCTGGTCAGGATTATTGACTATAAATCCGGGGCAAAAGCTTTTGATATTGGGGAGGTGTATGCCGGCCTCAATTTACAGCTTGCGGTTTATTTATCGGCAATTTGCACACCGGAAAATGCAAGCATAGTCGGCGAAAACCCGGCACCGGCCGGCCTTTTATACTTTAGAATCAGTGACCCTGTCACAGATGTATTGCCGACGGAATCGGAAGCCGTCAAGAGCAAAAACTACAGCAAGGCCTTCCGGCTGAAAGGTCTTGTTCGGAGCGATATGGATATTATGGAGGCCATGGATGAAAAAAACGGCAAGGATATTTTGCCGGCAGGGACAGCCACGGGAGAACAGTTTGCCGTTTTATCTTCGCATGTCAAGACAACGGTGCAACGCCTGGTGCGCGAGATGGAAAAGGGGAATATAGCCATTCATCCGTATAAAACGGCACAAGAAACGGCTTGTACGTATTGCCCATACACAGCCTTTTGTGCGCATGACGGGCGGCACTATCATCAATTGAAAAAACAATCAGCCGCAGAGGTTTGGGCAGCAATGGAGGCGGTAGAAAATGAAAGTTAAATGGACAGAGGAGCAGGAAAAGGCTGTTTACGGCAGCAAAGCAAACTGCTTGGTTTCTGCCGCGGCAGGTAGCGGAAAAACGCAGGTTTTAACCGGCCGTATTTTGCATAGAATTATAGATGAGAATGTGGATGTACATAGAATGCTTGTGGTGACATTTACGAATGCTGCGGCGGCAGAAATGCGCGAACGTATTACAAAGAGCCTTTCTGAAGCCTTGGAAGAAAATCCGGAAAGCACCCGGCTAAAACGGCAGATGACGCTTTTAGATGCAGCCTCTATCACGACCATGCATGCATTTTGCCTGCAACTTTTGCGTACACATTTTACGGAGGCAGGGGTAGATGCAGGCTTTCGGGTGGCGGATGCTGCCGAGGCAAAGCTACTGCAAACCGAAGCGGTGGAACTGGCACTCGAAAAGCTTTTGGCTGAGGGCGATGCAGAATTTATGGATTTTGCACAGGCATATAGCAGCCTAAAAAGCGATGAAGCACTCTGCGATGCTGCCATGGAACTATATAGCTTTGCGGAAAGCATGCCGGCACCGATGGAATGGATGCAGGAAAAGGCAAGGCTTTATGATGTGGAAAAAGAAAGCTTTACGGAAAGTATTTTTGCCAAAACACTTTTAGATTCCGTCCGCACGGCGCTTTCCGGTCTTGCACAAATGTGCAAACGCGGTGCGGAAGAACACGGAGAATCCCCGGCATTTGCAAAGCTTTTTCATGAAGACGAGCAAATGCTTTTAACGCTTTGCGCAATAGAGGATTGGGATACGCTGGGCGAAGCATTGGTGGACATTAGGTGGACGCGGCGAAGCGGCGGCAAGGAGTATGCGCGGTTTGCCGAGGCGGATGGACTTCGCGCAACAATCAAAAAACAGACAGGGGAAATGGTGAAAAGGCTTGCGCTTTCCAGCGAGGAAGCCTGCGCAGTTATGCGAAAAGCAGGGAAGCATGTACGCGCACTTTGCCGGCTTACAGAGGAATACGTGCGCGTGTACAGCGACATGAAAAAAGAAAAGAATCTTCTGGATTATAACGATTTGGAGCATAAGGCGATTGCACTTTTGACGGAGGCAGATCACACCCCTTCGGCCATTGCGCTTGCCTTGCGCGAAAAATATGATGAAATATATATAGACGAATATCAGGATTCCAATGAAGTACAGGAGCTTTTATATTCGATTATCAGCCGGGAGGGGCAGGGAGAACCGAACCGATTCATGGTGGGGGATATGAAGCAAAGTATTTATGGCTTTCGGAAAACCAGCCCGGCGCTTTTTATTCAAAAATGCAATACGTATCAAACGGAGGGTGCATACAGGCGTATTGTGTTAAGTAAAAACTTCCGCAGCCGCCCGGAGCTTCTTGCGTTTGTGAATACCGTATTTGAAAAGCTTATGACTACAAGTGTGGGCGGGATTGCCTATACAAAGGAAGAACGCTTGTATCCGGGAACGCCATTTCCACTGGCAGACAAACCTTCCGTCGTATTCTCTATAGTCGATACGGAGGAAAACAGACCGGAGCGTATGGAGATGGAAGCGTATCAGATTGCCCGCATCATACGCGAAACGGTGGGCACGCCCATCTATGACGGAAAAATGGGTGCGGTGCGGCCGGCACAATATGGCGATATCGCTGTAATTATGCGGTCGGTAAAGAATTTTGTTACCCCACTTTCCAACGCCTGTGCGGCCATGAATATTCCGCTTTTTTGTGATATAGGCAGCGGCTATTTTGCATCAACCGAAATTTCGACATGCTTGTCCTTATTAAAAGTGATTGACAATCCGCTGAACGATATTCCGCTGCTCGCGACGATGCGTGCACCTTTCTTTGCGTTTACAGAGGAAGAGCTTGCCCAAATTCGCCTCAGGGACAGAAAACACCTTTTTTACAGAGCGGTGCAGGAAACGGCAAAAGAAAACACACCATTAGGAGAAAAGTGCAAAGCATTTTTGCAAAAACTGCGCCACCTGCGGGCGCTTTCCTTCAGCATGCCTACGGATACATTGATTTTGCGTGTCTTTGAAGAAACCGGCTACCTTATGTATGTCAGCGGTAGTGAGGGGGGCGAAAAAAAACGCGCCAACATGGAACTCCTCTTTCATAAGGCACATCAATTTGAAAAAACTTCTTTTCACGGTTTGTTTCACTTTTTGCGGTTTATTGAAAATATGCAAACCCATAGCGAAGATGCCGGTGAAGCATCGATGGTGAATGAAAATGACAACGTAGTGCGTCTTATGACCATTCATAAAAGTAAAGGATTGGAATTCCCGATTGTCATTCTGGCGGATCTGGCAAAGGATTTGGACGGCAGAAAGGGGCAGGAAAAGTTTCTGTTCCATAAGGATATAGGCATTGGAGTGCACTATGTGGATACAAAAGAAAAAATCCGCTATAAAACGCCGGGCTATGCCGCAATTGCCGAAGCCAAAAAAGAAGAAGAAATCGGTGAGGAACTGCGTGTTTTGTATGTGGCGCTTACCAGAGCCAAGGAAAGGCTGTTTTTGGTCGGGGCTACGGATATGAAAAAGCAAATGGAGGCATGGAAGGGCAACCTTTCCCCTTTTGATGTTTTGCATGGCGGCTCGTTTTTAACACTTCTCGGTAGGTGCGCGTTGCTAGCCGGTTCACCGATTGCCGGCGTGCAGCTTGATGTCTGTGTGCCCTTTCAGGCAATGGAGGAACCCGAAAAGACACAAAAGCAAATGGAAAGCCTGCCGCCGGATGCCAAAACACGTGCAATTTTGGAATATCAGTATCCGCATAAAACACTTCGGGCAATTCCCTCCAAGGTTTCGGTTACAGAATATAAGCGTATGATAGAAACGCAGGATGAAGCCTCGCTGCATCTGTATCGGCATTCAAGCCTTAAAAAGCCCCGTTTTTTGCAGATGGAAGGCAACATTAGGGGGGCAACTTTTGGCACGCTGATGCACTTTATTATGCAAAGCATTCCGCTGCAAAGAACAGATTCCGAAAAGGAAATCAGTTTGTATGTGGCAGAGCTTGCCGAACGGAAAATCCTGTCCTCTGAGCAGGCGAATGCAGTGCATACCGGGAAAATCCATGCGTTTTTCCAAAGTCCGATCGGGCAGAGGATGAAAAAGGCTGACCGGGTGTATCGGGAGGAGCCGTTTACTATGATGGTGCCCGCCTCTAAAATTACCGGGGAGAAACGCGAGCAGGACGAGAAAATAGTGATACAGGGCATTATTGATTGCTACTTTTTTGAGGGAAAACGATTGGTGCTTTTGGATTATAAAACCGATGCGGTATGGGATGAAAAAACGATTCTACAGCGTTATAAAACGCAGATGGATTGTTATGCAATGGCGCTGAGACAAAAATATTTTTCAGAAATTTATGAAAAAGTTATTTACTTATTTTCAAATAATGGTATAATAGTAGTACCTTAGTAAATATGGAAGGAAGGGCTCTACGATGAGAGAAAGAAAAAGGCGTACCTATAATGCCGGTAAGGAAAAGGCAAAGGGCAACAAGATATTAGCGGTTATGGGTACGATTGTTGGACTGATACTTATATTCTTAATTGCGTTTTTGATTGCATTGAATTTCTTTAAGACCGGTACGGAAAAGAAGCAACCCACGCCGTCACCCACGGTTTTGTATGAGACCTCGCCCACACCCACACCGGTAAATGGCGTGCCGACTGAAACACCGGAATCAACAGAGGAACCTACGCCGAAGCCGACAGAAAAGCCGTCCGAAGAAACGAGGAAGCCGGCAGAAACGGCGAAGCCGACCAAGGCGCCGACACCGAAGCCGACCAAGGCACCAACACCGAAGCCGACTGAAGTTCCAAGACAGACACAGACACCGACGAAGGCACCGGCAACACCGGCACCGGCAACACCGGCACCGACCAAGGAACCGGCACCGGTTGCAACGGTTGATCCGGATAAGGTATCCGATACCGGCCTATAATCGAAAATAAAAAGAATCCGCATAATGAACGATAAAGGAGATTAACGATGGGAAAAAAATACAAGAGAGTTATGCTCAAAATCAGCGGAGAGGCACTTGCAGGCAATGCCGGCTTTGGCTTGGATTTTGACACAATATCGGCAATTGCGAAGACAATTTCCACCTGTGTCCGGGAAGGGTATGAGATTGCTCTGGTTGTCGGCGGCGGCAACTTTTGGCGTGGCAGAAGCGGCAAGAAGATGGATAGAACACGTGCAGACCATATGGGGATGCTGGCGACGGTTATTAATGCGTTGGCTTTGCAGGATTCCCTGCAGTCTGAAAATGTAGATACACGCGTACAGACCGGGATTGAAATGCGGCAGATTGCAGAGCCGTATATCCGTGGCCGTGCAGATAGACATTTAGAAAAAGGGCGCGTAGTCATTTTTGGCTGCGGCACAGGCAATCCGTATTTTTCAACCGATACAGCCGCCGCATTGCGTGCCGCTGAAATCGGGGCAGAGATTATTCTGCTTGCGAAAAAGGTGGATGGCGTCTATGACAAGGATCCCCACACATATCCGGATGCGGTAAAGTACAATAAATTGCGTTACATTGATGTTTTGAATCAGGGCCTTGGTGTTATGGATTCAACGGCTACCTCGCTTTGTATGGACAACAACATTCCTATTCGTGTGTTTGGCCTGGAGGATCCGGAAAACATTTTAAGAGCAATGCGTGGAGAAGATATAGGTACAATTGTTGAATAATCATAAGGAGGTTTTGGTATGGCAGATTTAAGCAGTTATGAAGCAAGAATGGAGAAGGCAATCGCGTTTTTATTAGAGGAATTGGGCAGCATACGGGCCGGAAGAGCCAGTGCGGCTGTTTTGGACAGAGTTTTGGTGGAGTATTACGGCACACCTACGCCGATCAACCAAATGGCAAGCATTTCGTCCCCAGACCCCCGCATGTTAGTGATTCAGCCTTGGGATGCAGGTGTTTTGAAAGAGATTGAAAAAGCAATTTTAAAGAGTGACATTGGAATTACACCGACCAACGACGGCAAAAGCATTCGTCTTACGTTCCCGGCATTGACGGAGGAACGCAGAAAAGAACTGGTAAAAAGCGTTGCGAAGAAGGCAGAAGAAGCCAAGGTTGCCATCCGTAACGTACGCCGTGATGCGATGGATGCCATGAAAAAGATGGAAAAGAACGGCGAAATCACAGAGGATGATATGAAGACTGTAGAAAAGGATATTCAAAAGCTGACCGATCAGTATACAAAAAAGGCTGACGACGAGGCGAAGAAGAAGGAAAACGAGATTCTTGCGATATGATTAGATGGAAGAAACCGGAAGTTGACATGCAAAACTTGCCGCGGCATATCGGCATTATCATGGACGGAAACGGAAGATGGGCCAAACGCCGCGGCTTGCCGCGTAGTGCAGGGCATGCCCGCGGTGCAGATAATTTTAAAAAAATCGTGCGTTTTTGCGGTGAGATAGGGATAGACTATCTTACCGTATATGCGTTTTCTACGGAAAATTGGTCAAGGCCGAAGGATGAGGTGGAGGCCTTGATGAAACTACTCAGCGAATATCTGGAGAAGGCCTATAAGGAACTGGACGAGCGTGTCCGGGTGAAAATTATCGGGGAACGGCAAATGCTTTCTCCGACCTTGCAGAAAAAGGTGGCCGATTTGGAAAAATATACGGAGAGCCGTACCGGCATGGTGCTCAATATTGCATTAAGCTACGGCGGCAGACAAGAAATTTTGCATGCAGTAGATCAAATCGCGGCAGAAGTGCAGAACGGAAGTCTTGCGCCGGAGGCGATTACGGAAGAAACCATCAGCGATCGGATTTATACGAACGGACAGCCGGATCCGGATTTAATTATTCGCCCCAGCGGAGAAAAGCGTATCAGCAATTTCCTATTATGGCAATGCGCATATTCTGAATTCTGGTATTCCGATATACTGTGGCCCGATTTTTCCTCCAAACATCTTTTGGCGGCAATTGCGGACTATCAGAAAAGAAACAGACGGTTTGGCGGCGTATAAGGAAAGCTTCTCTGCCCAAAGCGGGAAGCGGAATTAGAGGTGTTTATGTTAAAAACAAGGCTTATAACCGGAATGATTGGCGCGGCATTGGCCGTGGGAATTGTACTGTGGGGCGTTTTGCCGTTGCGCATCAGCATTGCGGCGATAGCAATGCTGATGATTTATGAACTTTTTCGTGCAGTGAGGCTGCACCGTACGCCGGTTCTTTTGGTGCCGGCGCTTCTTTTGACAGCGGCTTTATCGGCGGCAGTAGTCCCGGCAGAATGGGAAGGCATGGCAGTACTCGTTTTTCTGATTATATTATTTGTGGTGCTTCTTTTTGGGTTTTCCTCGATACATACAAAAGACGTGGCACTGGCAGGCCTTTTTACACTTTTTGTAGGGCTTTTTATGGGGACACTCGCGAAAATCCGCATGCAGGAGGACGGCATACGGCTGATTTGGCTCGTTTTTATCGGTGCATGGGGAAGCGATGTGTTTGCCTACACAGCCGGGCGGATTTTTGGCCGGCATAAGCTTATTCCGAAAGTGAGTCCGAAGAAAACGGTTGAGGGCGCTGTGGGTGCACTCGTGGGCACGGCGATTGCCTTTTACATTTTTGGGCTCTGTGCAAAGGAAAGCCTTGGTGTGGCACCGGCATTTTTAGGTATAATGGGGATTGCCGCCTCCGCTTGTGGGCAAATTGGGGACTTGGTGGCCTCTGCAATCAAAAGACAGTATGGGATTAAGGATTACGGCACCATTTTTCCCGGTCATGGCGGTGCAATGGATCGATTTGACAGTGTGCTGTTTGTGGCACCTGCCATATGGATCCTCTTGCAGATTGCAGGGCGGATGGGATAAAAAAGGCAGGAGAGAATACGTTGAAGAAAATATGCATATTAGGCTCTACCGGCTCCATTGGGAAACAGACGCTGGAGGTCATTGCTGCATCCAACTTATATGAGGTGGTTGCGGTTGCCGCCGGCAAAAATATTGCACTTTTAGAAGCACAAATCAGGCAGTTTTCTCCACGGCTTGCAGCGGTTTACAATGAGGCGGCGGCAAAGACATTGCGAGAGAATATCAGGGATACAGGCACAAAAGTTTTAGCCGGGCCGGAGGGCATACGAGAGGTTGCCGCAACAAGCGGTGCCGATATTACGGTTACAGCGATGGTAGGCAGTGCAGGTATTTTGCCGACCTTGGATGCCATTGCGGCAGGCAGTACAATTGCGCTTGCGAATAAAGAAACAATGGTTTGCGCCGGGGATATTGTCCGTGCCGCGGCAAAGGAAAAGGGCGTGCAGATTATCCCGGTGGATAGTGAACACAGCGCGATATTCCAGTGTATCGGGACATGGCGGCGTGCGCTGAAAAGAATATGGCTGACAGCCTCCGGTGGTCCGTTCGCAGGCAAAACCAGGGACGAACTAGCAGGCGTAACTGTGGCGGATGCCTTGAAGCACCCGAACTGGAGTATGGGTGCAAAAATTACTATTGACAGCGCAACGATGATGAATAAAGGGCTTGAGGTTATTGAGGCCGTCCAGCTTTTTGGGGTAACACCGGAAGAAATTCAGGTGGTCGTGCATCGGCAAAGCATTGTACATTCCATGGTTGAATTTGCAGATCATTCTGTCATTGCCCAGTTGGGTGTGCCGGATATGCGTGTACCGATCGGATACGCACTTTCCTATCCTGATAGAAAGGAAACGCCGACAGAAGGGCTTTCTATGGAAAAGCTGGCTAGTCTTACATTTGAAAGGCCGGATATGGAAACCTTTGGATGCCTCCGGCTTGGTTTTGCGGCGGCGAAATGCGGGGGAACAATGCCTACGGTATACAGTAGTGCAGGCGAAGCGGCGGTGGAACGGTTTTTGGTAGGAAAATGCAGTTTTCTGGAGATTGAGAATCTGGTGGAAAGTGCAATGCAAAACCATAAAACGGTCATAAAACCTGACCTTACGTGTATAATAGAAACAGACAGGTGGGCACGGGCACACGTGGCCGCTCTGTAAAAAGGCGGGAAAGGAGTTCGGAAACGAGCTTATGGTAATTTTACTTGGGATTTTGTTGTTTGGCCTTCTCATTTTAGTGCATGAATGGGGGCATTTTATAACGGCCAAGCAGTTTGATATAAAGATTCATGCCTTTGCCATTGGTATGGGGCCTGCAATCTGGAAAAAGCAAAAAGGAGAGGTAGAGTATTCACTCCGTGCGCTTCCCATTGGCGGCTATGTAAAGCTGGAAGGGGAGGATGGCGAGTCGGAGGATCCACGTGCCTTTGGAAAAAAACCACCGCTTGCCAGAATTGCAGTTTTACTTGCCGGTGCGGCAATGAATATTCTTGTGGGGTTTATCATTTTCGTGATTTTGTTTTCTATGCTGACGGAAATCAGCGTGCCGGTGATTGATAAGGTAATGGCGGATACACCGGCGGCTGCCAGCGGTCTTATGCCCGGGGACAAAATTGTAAGAATCAATGGCAGCACAGTGCATATACAAAATGATGTAAGCCTTTCCCTGATGAAATCCGCGGGTGAAACCATGCAAGTGGTGATAAAGCGTGCGGGTGAAACAAAGGAAATTCAACTCACACCGCAAAAATTAGACGACGGCAGATTTGTCATCGGCTTCCTTCCAAAGGGGGAGAAGATGACGCCGGGACTTGTAGTCAAAACCGCGTTTTATAACACATTTTTCGTGGTCAAGCTTGTTTATTATTCTTTGGGAGAAATGATATCCGGCCATGTACAGTTACAGGATATGTCCGGCCCGGTCGGCATTGTAAATGAAATGAGCACGATGGCAAAATCCTCTATGCCGATTGAAAACATGCTGAATTTAATGGGCCTGATTGCCGTGAATCTCGGCGTTATGAATTTATTGCCTTTGCCGGCGTTGGATGGCGGACGCATTTTCTTTATTCTGGTAGAACTGATTCGCAGAAAGCCGATACGCCCGGAACATGAGGGTTTGGTGCATGCCATAGGATTTGTCCTTTTGCTGGCACTTATGGCTGTGGTTACGTTTTCAGATATTACCAAATTATTTGCTTAGAGAGGAAGAATTATGAGAAAGAATGCAAGAGAGGATGCTTTTCGACTCCTTTTTGAACAACTTGTGAATGAAGGCGAGGTAGAGGAAAAGCTCACAAGATACTTTGATACGGTTGCGGAGCGCGCGGAGGAGGAAGAACCCTTTTATGTCAATTCCCCGGCAGGAGAGGACAACAGCTACGTAAAGAACGTGGTGGAAGGGGTGCAGAAGGAACTTGCAACCATTGATGGCCATATTCAGAATAACTTAATGGGATGGGAAATGGAACGTGTTTCGAAAATCAGCATTGCCGTATTGCGCCTTGCTATTTATGAAATTTTGTATATGCCGGATATCCCGGCACAGGTATCGGCGAACGAAGCAGTTACGATTGCAAAAAAATATGACAGTCCTGCGGCAGGTTCTTTTGTGAACGGCGTTTTGGGTAAGGTGATTGGATAATGGAACGGCGCATGGCGACGGTCAGCCAGATTAATGCATACATAAAAAATGCATTGGATGGCGACTTTTTACTGCAAAACATTTGGATAAAGGGTGAAATCTCAAACTTTAAGCTGCACTATTCCGGGCACATGTATATGAGCCTTAAGGATAAGGATGGTGTGTTGCGCGCAGTTATGTTTCGCGGGGCAAACGCATCGTTGCCCTTTGTGCCGGAAAATGGGATGCAGGTTTTGGCGCGTGGCCGGATTTCCGTGTATCCGCGGGACGGCGCATACCAACTATACATCGAAGAAATGGAGCAGGAGGGCGCCGGAGCGCTCTATCTTGCATTTGAAAAGCTGAAGGCAAAACTTGAAAAAGAAGGCCTTTTTGACCCGCAAAGGAAGAAACCGATTCCCAAGTATCCGCGGCGCGTAGGTGTTGTGACCAGCGCAACCGGTGCGGCGGTGCAGGATATATGTAATATTTTAAAGCGGCGGTATCAGCCGGCTGATATTATTCTTTGCCCTGTGCTTGTGCAGGGTGAGGGTGCGGCGGAACAGATTGCGAACGCAATTGAGCAGTTTAATGTGCGCGGAGCGGCCGATGTTCTGATAGTCGGGCGTGGTGGTGGCTCGATAGAGGATTTGTGGGCTTTTAATGAAGAAATCGTGGCGCGTGCAGTCGCGGCCTCTGCCATTCCGGTGATTTCTGCTGTGGGGCATGAGACCGACTTTACAATCTGCGACTTTGTGGCGGATCTTCGTGCACCTACCCCTTCGGCAGCAGCAGAACTTGCTGTGCCTTCCGGAGAGGAACTGCGGGAACGTCTGCAAAAGATGGGTGATACAATGGGCAACCATTTGCAGCTCTCTTTAAGCCGACGGCAAGAACAGTTAACCAAAAATAAAAACCGCATGCACATTGCAGCACGGCGCATGGATGATTTGCGGTATACCTTAGATACATTCTCAACAAGAATGGCAAGCGGTCTTGAAAAAAAGATTGCAGAAGGCAATGCGAGCCTTGGAAAAACAGCGGCATCGTTAGATGCGCTTAGCCCTTTGAAGGTTTTGTCCCGTGGCTATTTGGTTGCGGAAAAGAACGAACGAATCGTTCGAAGCAGTACAGATCTTGCAGAAGGCGATATACTGCACCTTCGGCTTTGCGACGGCGGTGCGGAATGTGTGGTAGAAAGGGTGGAAAAGAATGACATTTGAAGCCTCAATGGAAGCCTTAGAGAAAATTGTTAAGGCACTGGAAAGCGGAGAGCTGTCCATAGAAAAATCCATTAGCGAATTTGAGAAAGGAATAAAGCTTGTTAAGGAATGCCAAAAGCTTTTGGACACTGCCCAGCAGCAGGTGAAAACTTTAATGAGCGCAGAAGAAAATGATTCAGAAAATCAATGAGTATTTAGAAACACTGGTACAGGAAAAAGGCATTTTATATGATGCAATGCGATACAGCCTATGCGGCGGCGGGAAACGCCTTCGCCCTCAGCTTGCAATGCTTGCCGGGGAGGCAATGGGTGGGGAGCCTATGGAGGCACTACCCTATGGTGCAGCAGTGGAGTGCATTCATACATATTCCCTCATTCACGATGATTTGCCATGCATGGACGATGATGACCTGCGACGGGGCAGACCGACCTGCCATAAAAAGTATGGAGAAGCCATTGCGCTTTTGGCCGGGGATGGATTGCTGACGCTTGCTTTCTCTGTGGCATCATGCGCCCCTCTTGCACCGGAGAAAAATGCTGCGGCCTGCAGAATTATTGCAAACTACGCAGGGGCTTTGGGTATGGTGCAGGGGCAGACGATGGATATGACCATGCAACATGCCTCAAAGGATGAAATACTGACGATGTATACCCACAAAACCAGCGGTCTGTTACGGGCGGCAGTTGGCGTAGGAGCCGTTTCCGCCGGCGGCCATGGCGATGAGCTGGACGCGTTTGCAAAAAATCTGGGCATTGCGTTTCAATTGCAGGATGACCTTTTGGACATCTTTGGCGATGCGGCGGTTTTGGGCAAGCCAATTCATAGTGATGAAAAGAATGAAAAGAACACCATTCTTTCCATTTTGGGTGCAGAGGAAACGAAAAAGCTTGTTTTGGAATATACGGAAGCGGCCATGGATGCATTGGCACCCTTTGGCAAGAAAGGGGAAAAACTTCGTGCTTTAGCAGAGAGTCTTGTAGAAAGGAAGATGTAAATGTTTGTTTATGCGTTAAATGGCAGCCCGAATGCAGATGGTTGCACAGCCTACCTTTTACAAAGTGTTTTGGATGGCCTTGCGGGGGTCGAAACAGAACTGGTACATATCGGTAAAATCATGAATGACCTTGCCAAACCATTTTGCACAGTTTGCGCAAGTCCCTGCCAAAAAGCTTGCTTTCGCGGTACAGCGCTTGAGGCAGTTTTTGAAAAGATGAAGACGGCCGATGTCATTCTTTGCGGCAGTCCGGTTTATTTTGGTGGCCCCACGGCGCAGCTGAAAGCATTTTTCGATAAAAGCCGTGCGTATCGCGGAGAACGTGCCTTTGTAGGGAAATACGCTGCCGCGCTCGCTTGCGGTGCTTCTAAATACGGCGGCCAGGAGGCTACGGTACGGTCGATTCAAAACAGTCTTTTGGTGCAGGGCATGACCATCATTGGCCCCGGCTCACATGCGTTTGATGCAGGGCATTTAGGGGTATGCGCGCAAAGGCCTGCGGCGGAGGATGCGTTTGCCCGTAGCCGCTGTGCTTCGCTCGCGGCCAGAATTATGGAGCTTTAAGGAGGGATTCCTATGAATATCAGACAGCGGCAGGAACAGACAGAGAGAGAGACTCTGTCTCCGTTTGCAACCCTTTCGGCAGAAACAAAGGGACGGGATGTTCCTACTGCCCTTTGTGATTTTCGTACGGAATTTCAAAGAGATCGCGATAAAATTATTCATGCGAAGGCGTTTCGGCGCCTCAAGCATAAAACACAGGTATTTATTACCCCTGAGGGAGATCATTACAGAACACGCCTGACGCATACCTTGGAGGTGGCACAGATTGCCCGCACGATAGCGCGGGCATTGCGCCTCAACGAGGACTTGACGGAGGCGATTGCCTTAGGGCATGACTTAGGGCATACCCCGTTTGGGCATGAAGGAGAACGCACCCTGGATAAGATTTGCTCGTTTGGATTTCGGCATAATGAGCAAAGTCTTCGTGTGGTGGAGGTGCTGGAAAACGGAAAGGGCCTGAACCTAACAAAGGAAGTGCGCGACGGTATTGTAAATCATACCGGCAGTGGACACCCGAGCACGCCGGAAGGCGAAATCATTCAGTATGCGGATAGAATTGCCTATATCAATCATGATATTGATGATGCCATCCGCGGCGGTATTATTGCAGAAACGGCAATTCCGGCCATTTGCGTTTCACGCCTTGGAGAAACCCATAGCGAGCGGATCGATACTCTAGTGCGGGATGTGATTCACACAAGTATGGATAAACCCCATATCACCATGAGTGCGCCTGTGGCGGAAGCCATGCAAAGCCTGCGCAATTTTATGTTTGACACAGTCTATATTGGCTCGGAGGCGAAGAAGGAAGAGAAAAAAGCGGGCGATGTCGTTCAAAAACTATATGGCTTTTTTACCGAAAACTACGACGAATTGCCTGCAGCAGCAAAGGAAACCACCGACGGAAGGGAAAGGCAGATTATAGACTATATTGCCGGAATGACGGATACCTACGCGATGCATGTCTATAAAGAAAACTTTTTGCCGAAGGGATGGTACAGATAGTCCAATATTTGCATAAAAATACAATTTCCGGTGAACCCTATGCAATGGGAAACCGGAATTTTTCTTTTTTCAGCAAAAATAATAAAAAAAGAAGGAATTGCACCCCGGATGTCGAATAAAGACACATGAGGTTGTTTGTTGCGAGAGGTATTAAAAGGAAGCAAAGCATCTATCGATGCGAAAGAAGGAGATGGAAGATGGCACAGCGGATTCCGCCGCAACTGGTACAGGATATCATGGCGGCCAATGATATTATTGCGTTGGTCGGGCAGTATGTAAGATTAAAGCGCAGCGGAAGCGATTATGTGGGGCTGTGTCCGTTTCATAAGGAAAAAACGCCGTCCTTTCATGTGTCACCGGACAGGCAGCTTTATTATTGCTTTGGATGCAGTACCGGCGGCAGTATTATCGACTTTGTGAAAAACATAGAACATCTTGATTTTGTGGAAGCGGTACGCTTTTTAGCGGAACGCGCCGGGATATCGATGGATACGGAGAGCTTTTCTGAGGCAGATAAACGGCGGGCGGACTTGAAGAAACTGTATCTGGAAATCAATAAGGCTGCGGCACATTTCTTTCGGGATTCGCTCTTTACAGAGGAGGGAAAGGCAGCACGTGCCTATATATTAAAACGAAAGCTAACGCCACAAACCGTGCGGACCTACGGATTAGGGTATGCCCCGGATACGTGGGATGCACTGACAAAGGCAATGCTTGCAAAAGGCTATAAAAAGGAGCATTTAGTCGCCGCCGGCGTGTCCTCCGTTTCGAAAAACGGTAAGATTGTGGACCGGTTCCGTGCAAGGCTGATGTTTCCGATTATAGATATACGAGGGAATCTGATTGCATTTGGCGGCAGGCGGCTGGATGATGAAAAGCCAAAGTATCTGAATACAGCCGAAACGGCAATCTTTAATAAAGGGAATCATCTCTTTTCGTTACAGCTTGCAAAAAAAAGTGATGCCTTGATTTTGGTGGAGGGCTATATGGATGTAATTTCTCTTTACCAGAATGGGATTACCAATGCGGTGGCCTCCCTTGGAACAGCACTTACGCCGGAACAAGCCAGGCTTTGTGCGAAGTGCGCCGAGCGCGTTACGATCTGTTATGATACGGATGAAGCGGGGGTTAAGGCGGCACTGCGGGCGATTGAGGTGTTTCAGGGGGTCGACGTGCGGTTGCGGATTTTATCCCTGCCGGACGGCAAGGATCCGGATGAATATATAAAATTGAATGGAGCGGTTAAGTTCAAGGAATTGTTAGAAAAGGCGGAAACGCCGGCAGGCTTTAAGATTATGCTTTTGCGAAAGCGGTATAACCTGACAGATGCGTATCAGAAAATGGAATATACAGAGGCTTGCGCAAAGATTATCAGCGGCGTTGCGAGTGGTGTGGAACGGGAAGTGCTCCGGGAACGCGTGGCGAAGGAAACGGGCATAGGCGCCGGCGTGATTGCAAGAGAGATTGTCAAACGCGATAGAAAAGAAGAAAAGTCGCAAAGATGGGCAGTCCGGCCCCGGCAGACAATACAGCCGGTGAAAGGAAAAAATATGGCGGCGGAAAAGCTGTTGTCTTTGTGTCTGAAAGATCGTGCAATCTACACAAAGTATAAAGATATATTATCTACGGTATTAGAAGACAAGCTGCATTTGCAGATTTTAGAGTATCTTGAGGAAACCGGCGAGGCGGCCATGATAGTTTCTCGATTTGCCGAGGAGGAGGTTTCACAGGCAACAGCAGCTTTGTCCATGCCGGTGCATTACGAAAATAACGATAAGGCAGCGCGTGAACTTGTGCATGCCCTGCAAAAGGAAACGTATGAGCGCAAGGTAAAGGCGGCTGCGGACGCAGGAGATTTAGAAACGCTGAATGCTTTGCTTATGAAAAACAAAGAGAAGGAAGGAGGGTGCTAAGGCATGTCGGAAACAGTAAACAAAAAGGCGATTGTTAAAGAATTGGTGGATCGCGGCAGAAAAATGGGGATGCTAACCTTCAAGGAAATTAATGAAGCCTTTGAGGAAGTCGACTTAGAACCCGAACAGATAGAAAAAATCTATGAAACCATAGAGCACATGGGTATTGACGTTATTGAGGATATTGATGAGGATCTGAAGCAAATTGCTACCAATGAAGAAGAAATTGATATCAGCTTGCCGGACAGCATTAATGTAGACGACCATGTACGAATGTACCTAAAAGAAATCGGAAAGGTGCCGCTGCTTACGCCGGAGGAAGAGCTTGATCTTGCACAGCGTATGGTGGATGGAGATGAAACCGCAAAAATGCGCCTGACGGAGGCAAATCTTCGTTTGGTTGTCAGCATTGCCAAGCGGTATGTAGGCCGTGGCATGCTTTTTCTCGATCTGATTCAGGAAGGGAACCTGGGCCTTATTAAGGCTGTGGAAAAGTTTGACTATTCTAAGGGCTTTAAGTTCAGTACCTATGCGACTTGGTGGATTCGGCAGGCCATTACCCGCGCCATTGCCGACCAGGCCAGAACCATTCGTATTCCGGTGCACATGGTAGAAACCATAAATAAATTGATTCGTGTATCAAGGCAGCTTTTGCAGGAGCTGGGCAGAGATCCTATGCCGGAGGAAATTGCAAAAGAAATGAATATGTCTCTCGAGAAGGTAAGGGAGATTATGAAGATAGCACAGGAACCGGTATCTCTTGAAACACCCATCGGTGAAGAGGAGGATAGTCATTTGGGTGACTTTATTCCGGATGATGATGCACCGGCACCCAGTGAGATGGCTTCCTACACGCTTTTAAAAGAACAGCTGATGGATGTTTTGGATACTTTGACCTCAAGAGAGGAAAAAGTGCTTCGGCTTCGTTTTGGATTGGACGATGGCCGTCCCCGCACATTGGAGGAGGTTGGCAAGGCCTTTGATGTTACGCGTGAGCGCATTCGCCAGATCGAAGCAAAGGCACTGCGTAAGCTGCGTCATCCAAGCAGAAGCAAAAAGCTGAAGGACTTCCTTGAATAGGTTCATGACGCCGCGCCTTCTTGCCATGGCAAACCTTGTGCCGGAAGGGGCCGCGGTCATAGATGTGGGAAGTGACCATGCGTATTTGCCTATCTATCTTGTCGGGAAGAGCCGGGTAATTCGGGCACTGGCGACAGATATTCATGCAGGACCGCTTCGTCGAAGCGCAGTCAATGTAAAAAGATATGGCCTTGCGGGAAAAATTGCGTTGCAAAAGGCAGATGGGCTGTGTGACGTGGACACAGAGGGCTTTGACACGATTGTGATTGGCGGCATGGGCGGAGAACTGATAGAAAAAATTCTTCGCCAGAGTAAATTACCCGCAGAAGTTCAGCTCATATTGCAGCCGATGACGGCAGTGGCGGAATTGCGTGCCTATTTAATTGGCAATGGTTATAGAATTGTCCAAGAGGTGCTGGCGCAGGAAGGTGAGAAGCTCTATACTGTACTGCTTGCCGTACAAGGAGAGGACACGCCGTATACGGCTCTGGAACTACTTTTGGGGCGAAAAACGAAGGACGATGCGTTGTATCCGGCGCTTTTGGAAAGAGAAAAGGCGAGAATGCAAAAACAGCTTGCCGGTCTTATGCAGGCGGCACATCCGCCGAAAGAAAGAATCTCATTTTTGCAAAATATGCTGGCAGAACTGCACCGGCGGATTGCAGAAGGCCATACGAACCGGCATTAAGAATGGATGCAGAACGAGCTGGTTTGCGATTATACATACCCATGGTGGGGAGAATGAAAATGATGACAAAAAGGCCGGCAAAAGCTGTCGGCGTATTGCGGGTGGATGATAAATCGAATATTGTTTTATTAAAATAACAATATAAATAGTACCAAGTTTCTTCTTGGAGAAAAAGAAAGGATGATTGAACATGGCAAAGGTAACAAAGGACACAATTATTGCAGATGTGCTTAGAATGGATGCAGGTACGGCACCGTTCTTTTTGGAAATCGGCATGCATTGCTTAGGCTGCCCTTCTGCCAGCGGAGAAAGTATCGAAGCTGCATGCGCAGTGCATGGGGTGGATGCAGATGAGCTGGTTGGCAAGCTGAATCAATACCTGGAAACAAAATAAGCTGCATCATTTTTGAGATGGATAAGAGGGTGCGCAAGGCGAAACGGCTTTGCCGCACTCTCTTTGTCATATAAAGCGACAAAATATTACAGGAATTTGTCGAATACGCAAAGAAAATATTACAAAAAGATTATTTTCTGCAAATCGTATTTACTAACGGCGTAAATTTTGTTATAATATAAAAAGCAAAATAATATACAATACTACAGAAAACTTATGGGGGTATCAATCTTGAAGCTTAGAGGTCGCAGGATGATTGTCGGCGTTGTGGTGCTGGTGCTGCTTCTGCTTAGTGTGGCAACAATACAGGCGTATGGCGGCAGCGGAAAGGTTTGTCGCGGCGTTTCCGTCGTCGGGGTTTCTTTGTCCGGCTTGTCTGCAGAAAAAGCAGAAGAAAAGTTGCGCAGAGAATTACCTGAGGATGTTTTTAATACGCCGATTCACCTTTCGTTGGGGGATGTAAAGAAGACAGTTGTGCCGGCAGACTTTTTGGCTGCTTATGATTATAAAGGTACGGTGGAGAATGCACTCCAGTATGCACATAAGGGGAACTACTTTTCGAGGATTGGCGCAGCAATGCGTACTTGGTTTGCCAAAAAGAAAATTCCGGCAAGCATCAGCTATGATGAAGCTGCTTATCAAGATATGCTGCATACCTTATTAGATGATGTAGGGGAAAAGGTGACAGAATATAGCTGGGAAGCAAAAGATGAAAAATTGATTGTCACCAATGGATCGCCGGGGCTTTTGCCGGATGAAAAGAGTGTTTCTGATGCGATTTTGCGGACGATTGGCATGGGCGGCACAGAGAAGGAAATCGTTTTTCCAAAGGAACACCGTGAGCCGGCAGCGCTGGAGGCGGATGCGTTGTATGATGAAGTATATGCAGAAGCAGCGGATGCTTCATATGTCATCGAAAACGGTAAGGTGGTTTTGCATCCGCATGTGGTAGGCATGCGGTTTGATAAGGAGCAGGCGGAAAAGGAAATCAAAGCGCACAAAGAATATGGTGAAACGTTTGAAATTCCACTTGAGATTACGCAACCCGAAGTCACCTTAGAGGATATAGAGAAGAAACTGTTTTCGGAAGTGATTGGAGAATATGAAACCCGCTTTAATGCCGGGGATGAGGGACGTACAAAGAATATTGTGTTAGCCTCGAATAAAATAAACGGCACTATTTTAGCCCCAAACGAGGTGTTTTCCTATAACACGGTTGTAGGAGAGAGAAGTTACAGCGAAGGCTTCCAGACCGCAAAGGTATATATCAACGGCGAGAGCGTGGACGGCGTTGGCGGCGGCATCTGCCAGGTTTCCTCCACATTGTTTAACGCTGTGGTCTATGCAAACTTAGAGATCGTGGAACGCGTGAACCATCAGCTGACGGTTTCGTATGTACCGCTGGGACGAGATGCAACCGTAGACTATGGCAATATTGATTTTCGCTTTAGAAATAACACGGACTATCCGATCAAGATTGTGTGCAGTGCGGAAAACGGCACGATGTATACAGCGATTTATGGCTATTGCGAGGATAAGAGCGTGCGTGTAAGCTTTGACACAGTAACAACCGGATATACACCGCCGCCGGAGAAGAGAATTAACGATCCGGCGTTACCGCGGGGCGAAGAAAAAATCGTCAAAAAGGGCACAAACGGATACTTGGTCGACACTTATAAAATTGTAAAGCGTGACGGTAAGGAGGACGAACGGACGCTTCTTTGCCGCAGCACATACCGCGGCAGCATACAGGAAATACACGTTGGGACCGGCGAGCCGAAGCCGGAAGAGCTGCCGGAAGAGCCGACACCAACACCAAACGTACATCCAACACCCGCACCGCACACGCAAAAACCGGCAACGCCTTCTCCTTCGGCAGAGGAGACGGAAGAACCTGCAGAACCGGAATATGTGTCCGATAACGGGCTGTAAGATAAGGGAGTGAAAGCACATGAAGAGAGTTTTATGTCTGTTTTTGGCTTGCATGCTTCTTCTGCCACTCGGCACGCAGGCCGCAGTGATTGGCACCGGATATGCAACAGACATAAAGGCTTATGTAGATTGCCTTATGGTGCCGTCCTATAACATTGATGGCAATACTGTTGTGATCGTGCGGGATTTGGAGAATTTCGGTTACACGGTGAATTGGGACGAATCTGCAAGAGTGGTACGCTTTTATCGCGATTTTGCAAAACCGGTCACACCCACCATTCCAACCTATAATGGAACACCGGTAGGGACAAAGGTTTTTGACGTGTATGAAACCGATATCCGGGTATTCTTTAAAGAAAAAGAAATTCCGGCCTATAATATTGGCGGCCGAACAGCGGTGCGCCTGCGGGATATTGCACTGGTCGGAGAGGCGGTATACGATCCCACCTATAAAAGTGCAGAGATCTTTAGCTTTGAAACGGTATATTTTGATGATGAAATTGCCTATATAAAGACGAATTTTTACGGACGGCTTCTGCTTCTTTCGCAGGGTGATCAGGCACTGCAACCGCTTGTCAGCATGGTGGAAAGCGGTGTGTATAACGCAAAAGTGGTCGAGGACTATAAGGCATTTTATAACAGTATGCGGGAACAGTTCGCGGCATATAAGGCCTATAAGGAGCCGTATGGCTTTGACAAGTCGGCTATGGAGCTTTGGTGGGCAATGGTCAATATGCAGCTTGCCGGAGAAACCATGCTGATTATGGCAGAAACCTTACGGTGCGGGGGCAATGCTATGGCAGCCATGAATGATTACAACCAGTATAGGATTGACGATTTAGAGCAAAGGCGGGTAGCCCTTCTCAATCTGTATGACGATATTATGCAGCTAACTTTTTTTTGGGAATAAAAAAAATACTTGACAAATAGAAGAATATGTGATATTCTATCAAAGTAGCAAGTAGGGCGAAGCCCTCACCGTATCATTTTTGTATGTATACGGTTCATATACCCGGTTTTCGAGGCGGTATTGCTTGCAATACCGCTTAATTTTTTGGGGAGGTGCAGCATATCAGTAAGGATGTTTTGATCAATGAGGAAATCCGCGATAAGGAGGTTCGTCTCATTGACAGCGACGGTTCTCAGCTTGGCATTGTTGAGATCAAAGAAGCGCAGAAAATCGCGTACAGTAAGAATTTGGATTTGGTGAAAATTGCGCCGCAGGCAAAGCCGCCTGTTTGCAAGATCATGGATTACGGCAAATATAAATTTGAAGCGGCAAAGAAAGAAAAAGAAGCGCGAAAGAACCAGAAAATTGTTACGATCAAAGAGGTTCGCCTGTCTCCGTCTATTGATGAGCATGATTTTCAGACCAAGGCAAAGAGTGCAATCAAGTTTCTGACGGCGGGAGATAAGGTAAAGGTTAGTGTGCGTTTTCGTGGTCGTGAGCTGCATCACTCGTCTTTGGGTGAAGTTATCCTTCAGAAATTTGCAGATGCTGTCAGCGAAGTTGGCACAGTCGATAAGATGCCAAAGCTGGAGGGCAGAAACATGACGATGTTCGTCCTGCCAAAATAAGGTTGAAAGCTTTACGAGCTTTTGAATATATTACTTAGAAAAGGAGAGAGTATAATGCCGAAGTTAAAGACACACAGAGCTGCGGCTAAACGGTTCAGCCTGACAAAGTCCGGCAAGGTAAAGAGAGGAAAGGCATTTAGAAGCCATATTTTGAACAAAAAATCTACAAAGCGTAAGAGAAGACTGCGCAAGATAGCGTATGCTTCTATTCCGAACGCTGTAACAATCAAAAAGCTGATACCGTATAAATAAAATAGGAGGAGAAGGAAATGGCACGCGTAAAAGGCGCTTTAAGTACAAGAAAAAGACGTAAAAAGATATTAAAGCTGGCAAAAGGATATAGAGGACATAAGTCAAAGAATTTCCGTATTGCGAACCAGGCGGTAATGAAGTCCCTGGTATACGCATACATTGGCAGAAAGCAGAAGAAGCGTGATTTCAGAAGATTATGGATCACCAGAATTTCTGCCGCTGCAAAGGCAAATGGCATAAACTATTCACAGTTTATGAACGGCCTTAAGAAGGCAAACATCGAAATTAACAGAAAGATGCTTTCTGAAATTGCAATCCATGACGCGGCTGCATTCACCGCTCTGGTTGAAAAGGCAAAGGCAAGCTTATAAGAACTACGGATGCGTTTTTGTGGCAGTATGTCCGTAGCGTATTTCGGATTTTGCAAGCATATAAGAGCTGCTGCGAGGGATGATCGTTCATGCTTTGCGGCGGCTTTTGTTTTGCAGAATGGAGAGCGTATGATTACGATAACAAGCGCCGGTAACGGCATTATTAAACATATCAAAAAACTATCCGGGCATGCGTATCGTGCTTCCTGCCAAGAAGTGCTTTTAGAAGGGGAACGGCTGGTTTGCGATAGTGCAGCCTACGGGGCAGAACTCCTTACCGTTTTGATACGGGAAGGATATACCGGCCGCGTGCCAGAAGCGGCGCATTGCTATAAAGTGTCGCCTGCGCTTTTTGATGTATTAGCGGAAACCGGTACGCCGCAAGGCATACTGGCAACAGCAAAGGCAAAACAAGTATCGCTTGAGGAAATCCCCAAAGGGGGAGCCATTATGGTCTGCGACCGGATACAAGACCCCGGAAACGTAGGCACGATTTTGCGGCTTTGCCATGGCGCGGGGGTAGATGGCGTGGTGCTTTTGCGCGGAACGGCGGATCCCTTTAACACAAAGGCTGTGCGTGCCTCTATGGGCTCCCTTTTTGCCGTGCCGATAGCCTTTGCAGATGCCTTGCCCCGGTACGAAGGCTATACAAGCTTTTGCGGCGCCCTGACCCCTACGGCTGCATCTCTTTATGCAACGAAGTTCCCGAAAAAAACCATGCTGATTATTGGGAACGAAGGAGAGGGCGTAAGCCGGGCAATTTTAGAGAAAACACACCATGTCATGATCCCCATGCCCGGCGGTGCAGAGTCATTCAATGCTGCGGTGGCAGGGGCCGTGATTTTATATGAATATTTTAGGCAGGTAAACGATGTACGATGATTTTGCAAATATTTATGATTTGGTGATGCGGGATACGCCTTATGCAGATTGGATAAGCTATTATAAGGCGATTTTTGCGCGCTTTCATAGAACACCGGAACTGGTTTTGGAACTTGGTTGCGGTACAGGGAATATCACAACGCGTATGGCGGCGGAGGGTTATGATATGATTGGACTGGATAATTCTTTGGCCATGCTGTCCCACGCAAAAGAGAAGAATCAGGATATATTGTATCTGTTGATGGATATGACTGACTTTGAGCTGTACGGCACTGTGGATGCGATTATCAGCGGACTGGATTGTATGAATTATGTGACGGAGGATATCGATAAAGTTTTTTCCTTGGTAAAAAACTATTTAAATCCGGGCGGACTTTTTATTTTCGATATACAAAGCCCGTATAAACTAAAAGAACTGTTGCCCGGAGAACCCATTATCTGTGACGAGGATGACATTGTGTATATTTGGGAAAGCGAGGTTGAACAATCGCTTTGCCACTTTTATATCACTTTTTTTACAAAGAATGAAAACGGCACCTATAGCCGTTGCGACGAAGAACAAACCCAAAGGATTTATGAAATAGATGAGCTTTCTGCAGCGGCAGAGGCAGCAGGGCTTACTGTGCGCGGTGTGTTTGATGCCTTTTCCTTTACGAAACCGAAGGCGGAGAGTGAACGAATCTTTTTTGTAGTCAGTAAGGAGTAAACTGTGCAGATACTTGTAATCGGCGGCGGTCCTGCCGGCATGCTTGCAGCAGGTATGGCAGCACAGGCAGGCGGGACAGTTTGCCTGGCAGAAAAAAATGAAAAGACGGGCATGAAACTGCGTATCACCGGCAAGGGAAGATGCAATCTGACCAATGCCTGTTCCCATGAAGATTTACTGCAAAACGTAGTGCATAATCCGCAGTTTTTGCAAAGTGCGTTTCGTGGGTTTTCCACAGAAGATGTTATGCGCTTTATGGAAGCGCAGGGCGTGCCTTTAAAGGTGGAACGCGGCAATCGCGTGTTTCCGGTCAGTGACCGGGCGGAGGACGTGGTGAAGGCACTGCGAAAGTGGCTGGATCGAAGCGGTGTGCGTGTGGTGAAGGCGACAGCCGGGCGACTCATCGTACGGGATGGTGTTTTGCGCGGCGTACAGTTTGGAGCCAAAAAGGTGGCAGCCGATGCAGTTGTTTTAGCAACAGGCGGTATGAGCTATCCACAAACCGGTTCAACGGGCGATGGATATCGGATGGCGGCTGAGGTGGGACATACCATTGTTACACCGAGGCCATCTTTAGTACCGCTTGTGTGTAAGGAAAGGTATAATCTTGCCGGCCTGAGCCTTAAAAATATAGGCTTTTCCATTCAAAAAGATGGGAAAACCATTTATACCGATTTTGGCGAAATGTTGTTTACGCATGACGGGGTTTCCGGCCCAGTGGTGCTAAGTGCCAGCGCGCACATGCAGGAAGAAGGCAAGTACCGGCTTTCCATTGACTTAAAACCGGCATTGACTGAGGATATGATGGATAAACGTCTTCTGCGGGATTTTGAAAAATATGCCAAGAAGGATTTTGTGCATGCACTGGATGATTTGCTGCCCAAACGCCTGATAGAAACTGTTGTGAGCAAAACCGGGATTTCGCCGCATAAAAAAGCCGGGAGCATAACACGCGCGGAAAGACAGGCCGTATCTGCGGTCATCAAAGGCTTTGCCATGCAGGTGGAAGGATTTCGCCCCATTCGGGAAGCGATTGTGACGGCAGGCGGCATAGAAACCAAAGAAATTAACCCGAAAACAATGGAAAGCAAGCTGATTCGAGGCTTGTATTTTGCGGGAGAGATTATAGATGTTGACGCTTATACCGGCGGCTTTAATTTACAGATTGCGTTTGCAACGGGCTTTGCCGCAGGGACAGCAATCGGAAGGAGGATACGGGATGAACAGCAGTAAGGAGGTCGCAAGCTGCGCAATTGAGATGGCACTGGCGGGAAGCCGAGAGATAGAAAGAGAAAGAAGAAATATATTTTTGCAAAATGGCATTCGGGCAGCAGCGGTGGACTTTGGCGGTGAGTTTATTGTTTCTGTAAACAAGCTGATTGAACGGGCAGTAGTGGCAGCAAAGAGAGAAGGACTCATTGATAATACCCATATGGATGAGGGTGCAGTGGCCGGTGCGGCGAGAGAAGCTGTTTCGGAGATTATGACAAAAGCCATAGGACTGAATGTTGGCGGTAAAATTGGGATTGCCAGAGGCGATGAACATATTTGCGTTTGTATGTTTTTTGGTATTGGCCTTTTGAATCTGAATGAAGTGGCGATTGGGTTAGGGCATAGAGCCATATAGAAAGGGAGATTTACGTGGAGGATTATATTTTACGGGCAGTGACAACGGATGGCGCCGTGCGTGTTTCTGCTGCGGTGACAACAAATATGGTTGAAACAGCGCGCAAAACGCACAACACTTCGCCAACGGCAACAGCTGCATTAGGAAGGCTTTTAACAGCGGCTGCAATCATGGGAGATATGATGAAGGGGGAGGACGATAGCCTGACTCTGCAAATGGATGGCGGCGGCCCCTTAGGCAAGCTGGTTGCCATAAGTGACAGCGCGGCGAATGTAAAGGGTTATGTGCAGGACCCGACCGTGGATCTGCCACTGAAAAACGGAAAGCTGGATGTGGGAGGTGCCGTCGGGAAAAACGGCCTTTTGGGCATTATCCGGGACTTTGGTCTGAAAGAACCATATATCGGCCAGGTGGAGCTTTCCACAGGCGAAATTGGGGATGACATCGCGCTTTACTATGCCAGAAGCGAGCAAATTCCATCTGTGGTAGCACTGGGGGTTCTGGTGGATAGAGATTATTCTGTTAAGGCTGCAGGCGGCATGATTTTACAGGTAATGCCTGAGGCAACGGACGAACAAATCCTAAAGCTGGAGGAAATGGTAAAGACAATGCCGTCCATTACCAGCATGCTGGATAGTGGTGCGACACCGGAGGATATTCTGGCTTTTGCCCTACAAGCGTTTGACGGATATACTTTCGAACAATCTACAACGGCATATCGCTGTGACTGTTCAAGAGAGAGAATTGAAAGAGCAGTGCGCAGTTTAGGAAAAGAAGAGATTCGTGACATTATTGAAAAGCAGATTCAGGCGGAACTGACATGTCATTTTTGCAATAAACAATACATCGTTTCCAAAGAAGAATTAGAGGCAATGTTGGAAGAATAGAAAGGACATGCACCCAATGCACGTCTCCTTTAATACAATGAAGTGAAAGGGGACGATGCTATGAACGGAAAACACATGTTTGCAGGCGTAAATGCGCCGCAAGGGTTTTTCTCACGGTTCGACAATATTATGCCGGATTCCGTGCAGGGCAGAAAAATATTTATTAAGGGCGGCCCGGGAATGGGCAAATCGACTTTTATGAAAAAAATTGCGGAGAAGGCGAAGGAACTGGACCTAGAATACGAGGTATTCCATTGTTCCTCCGACCCGGCCTCGCTAGACGGGGTATATATTCCGTCTTTACAAACGGCGGTAGTCGATGCAACTGCACCCCACGGAAGCGACCCGGTTTATCCCGTAGTAGGTGGAGAATTATTCGATGTATCTGTATTTGCAGATAAGGAGAAAATCGCAGAACACAGCGGGGAACTGCAGTTTTATACGGCAAAAAAAAAGAGAGCGTTTGCAAGAGGGTACCATTATCTAAAGGCAGCGTTGCCGCTTTTGGAGGATATGGAAAGAGAATATCGGGCTGCGGCAGATTTGCGCGGCATCTATGATATAGGTGAAAAACTCGCCAATCGTATATTAGGGCAGTCTTCATGTGAAGAAAACGGCGCAGTGCGGAAACTGTTTGTCAGTGCCATAACGCCGGAAGGCTTTATCAATTATGTAGATGGGGCATTTGCGGATGCGTATGTGGTTACGATAAAAGGCGCGTATGGCGGACATATTGTATTAAAACGGTTTGCAGAACTTGCATTTTCCCGCGGATTTACCCCTATTTTGTTTTATTGTCCCATGCGGCCGTCGGAAAAGCTGGAACATGTCTATATTCCGCAGCTTAGAATTGCGCTTTCTACCTATGATTTTTACACCCATTTTGGGGGTGCGGAGTCAGTGGATTTAGATGCCTATATCAGCTTTACGACAGATTTTGGAGAGTGTTGGGGGCATGCTTCTTCCCTGATGCAGCGCGCGGTGGATGCTTTTGGGGAGGCGCGGCTTTCCCATAGTATTTTAGAAAAAATTTATGTACCGGCCATGCATTTTGATGCCATGGAGGAAAAGGGAGATGCCCTTATACGTTCCATTTTTAAATAACAAGACACTTGGGAAAAAGGAGATATAGAATGAAGGTTTCAGATATTGTTTCCGTCATGGAGAAATATGCACCGCCTGCATTAGCGGAGGGGTTTGATAACGTAGGTCTTATGGTTGGGGAGATGTGTGCACCGGTAACAACCGTGCTCCTCTCCCTGGACGTGGGCATGGAGGTGGCCGTGGAGGCGAAGGCGGTTGGCGCAGAATGTATCATTAGCCATCATCCACTCCTTTTTGATGCGCCAAAGCAGATTACAGACGAAACGCCGCAAGGACGGTTACTTTTGTATTTAATCCAAAACCGCATCGCAGTGTATTCGGCACATACGAATTTAGATAGCGTTTCCGGAGGGTTAAATGATCTTGCAGCAAACATGCTGGGACTTAAACAGCTTGCACCCATCATCGGAGAAGCAGGCGAAGGGTTAGGCCGCATCGGCCAATTGCCGGCAGAAATGACTGTTTCCGAATTGGCTGATCAAATCAAAAACCTTTACAAACTACCCTGTATTCGATATAGCGGAGACGGCAACAAAAAAATTGCATCCGTTGCACTTTGTACCGGTGGCGGCGGCAGTTTGGTAAAAGATGCGATCGCAAAAAACTGTGAAGTCTATATTTCCGGCGATATTAGCTATGGAAAGGCCAGAGAGGCACATGCTGCCGGGATGGCCATTATTGAACTTGGGCATTATGAAAGCGAGTGTATTGTTGTGGACTTAATGGAAAAGATTTTGACTGATTTTGGGCATCTTTCTCCGGTGATTTATAAATCAAGAGCGAACAAGAATATTTTTACCGTGGAGTAAAATCACTTGCAGTACAGATAAAATCGGAGAAAAGCTTGGGCATATCTTTTTTCGGCAAAAGGCGCTGTTTTGATAACGCCTCTTTTGCCGTCATGGAGAAAGGCAATATGACAAGCTAAAACGCAATGCCGCAGTTCGTATATGGGGGGAGGAGATATAATAGTAACAAATCGGTTATTTTATCTACAATCATTTTGCATTAGAGAAAGCAGCAAAAACAGTTATTGAATGAGGAGAACGAAGATGAAGCTACTTGTAACAGGGGCATTTGGGTGGACAGAAAAAGAAATAGAGACGTTGCGTGCGCTTGGCCACGAGGTCGTTTTTATGCAACAGGAAAAGTCACCATTGCCTTGTGAAGCCACTTGGGTAGAAGGTATTATTGGAAATGGTATTTTTCTTAGTCATCCGATAGAGGAGTTTACATCCTTGAAGTATATCCAACTTACGAGTGCCGGATTTGATCGTGTTCCGATGGATTATGTAAAGCAACACGGCATTGCAATATATAACGCACGTGGGGTTTACAGTATTCCTATGGCGGAATTTGCAGTGAGTGGCGTATTGCAGCTTTATAAAAAAAGCGGATATTTTCATGAAAATCAAAAAGCGCACAAATGGGAAAAACACCGCGGTCTGTTGGAACTTTTCGGGAAAAATGTATGTATCATTGGATGTGGAAGTGTAGGAACAGAATGTGCAAAACGGTTTAAGGTATTCGGTTGCTCTGTGATCGGGGTCGATATCCAACCGTATCAAAATGAGTTATTTGACATAATGTTGCCGCTGGATAGCCTTGACGAAGCACTGATGCAGGCAGATGTAACGGTTCTTACATTGCCGCTTACCGAAGAAACACGGCATTTCATAAATACAGAGTGTTTTGCGGTAATGAAGCCCGGCGCGGTGCTTGTCAACATTGCGCGCGGCGCGGTTATAGACACCGATGCGTTGATTGCGGCTCTGAATACGCGTCTTGGCGGCGCAGTATTGGATGTATTTGATGATGAGCCGCTTGATGAACACAGTCCGCTTTGGGACATGGAAAACGTAATTATCACGCCACATAATAGTTTTGTGGGTGAAGGAAACAGTAAAAGATTGAACACAATTATTCTGAATCATTTGGAGGTTTTCGTATGAGCGTTAATATTTTGAAAGATGAATTGAAAACAATTTTGGATACGGATACCAAGCATCGCGAAATGTTGTTTCGGCGAGGTTATCTATTGACAAATAAAAGAATTACAAATCAAACCGAGTATCCTTTTTATGGTATGTGGAGAGAACTTATTCTCGGAGACTTTTTCCTGTATGTTCAAGAAAAGCAGACAGTATATTTCGTACAGCGTGGAGAGAAGTTCGCCGTGATTATTGGTCATGCCTATAACCCGTTTGACATGACATATCAAGAGGAAGAACTGTGCGAACACCTATTGAATGCTTATGAAAAAAGTATAGATGCCTATTTTGATAAAGTGTCCGAGTTTACCGGACTACACATTGTTATGCTGATTGATAATCGTCACATAATGGTTTGTCAAGATGCGTGCTCATTAACCGGATGCTATTTTGGCAATGTGAACGGATCCATGTTTATTACCGAGCATCCCCAATTGGTTGCGGATATAGAAAATCTGAAGATGAATTCCAATGTTGAAAAACTTGTGCAATCCAAGTGCTACAACGTTGGTAACCGACATCTCCCGGGGAATCTGACACCCTATGATGCGTTGAAGAGACTTGGCGCAAATACATATCTTGACTATTCTGATCGTCGTTTTGTGATCAGGCGTTTTTACCCTGTGGTCAATCACCCCGAATTTGTTACAGAGAAAGAAAAGAATGACAATGTCAAGCGGATTGGCGATTTGATCCATAACGGCATTGAATGCTGCACGAAAAAGTGGGAGCGCTGCACGATCTCTCTTTCCGGAGGAACAGACAGCAAAACAACTTTAGCCTGTGCGAATGGCCTTTATGACAAGTTCTCATATTTTAGCTTTCATTCAAAACCACAAGAATTGGTAGATGCAGAAGGTGCAAGAAAAATATGCAATAAGCTGGGGCTAGAGCATACGTTGTATACAATTCCGCAGGAAAATGAAGCTTTTGATGACTTTGCGCTGGTAAAGAAGATTCTTATGCACAACACCAACTATTTCGTTAATCTGTCTGATCATGAGATCAGAAAGTATATTTTCCTGCACGATTTGAATGCTTATGATATTGAATTAAAATCTTGGGCATCGGAAGTAGCTCGCGTATTTTTTGAGCGTAAGTATCAGATAAAAATGCCGAATTGCTTGACGGAACGACACTGCAGTATTTTCCAGACACGGTATTTTGGCCATCCTAAGTTACTAAGGTGGTCTGACAATGTGTATTATAGATTTCTAAGGGAAATTGGCCTTGAAAAACCGATTTTGAATTTTGAACATGCGGATTCTCACTATTGGGAGATCCGGATGGGATGCTGGGGTGTATCAGTTATCTCTTCGCAACAATTGTATCACAGAATGACAATGCCAATGAACAACCGTAAGATTTTGGAACTGTTCCTTTCTATGCCGCATGAGGACAGAAAGAGCGATGCTGTTCATAAGAAGGTAATGGAATACATGAATAAAAATGTGTTGGATGCGAATGTTGAAATTCCTAACCTATACTTCCACGGATATCGAATCATGATGGAGAAGTTGTTTTACCTTTGGAGAACAGTTCTTTATCGCACAAAAAAATAAGGAGTGAGGGCAACTATGAAAGTTTTACTCACAGCCACTGTGCAAAGCCATATTTGTCAGTTTCACAAGCCGTTGGTCGAAGTATTACATGAACACGGATATGAGGTTCATGTTGCAGCAAGAGATAATCTTGCAGAAAAAAACGGATTAAAGCTTGATTTTGTTGATAAGGTCTACAATGTTTCATTTGCCAGATCACCTAAAAGTAAAGACAATATTACGGCCTACAAACAGATAAAGAAAATCATAAACGAAGAACAGTACGATATTATCCATTGTAATACGCCGATGGGCGGTATTGTTACCCGACTTGCTGCAAGAAAGGCGAGGAAAAATGGAACAAAAGTCATATATACCGCTCACGGTTTCCATTTTTACAAAGGTGCACCTAAAAAGAACTGGATCGTTTTTTATCCGATTGAAAAAATGTTTGCAAGGTGGACGGATGTGTTGATTACGATTGTGGGTGAGGATTATAAAATTGCCGCAGATAAATTTCACTGCAAGGTTGAACACATTCACGGAGTCGGTGTGGACGAAGAGAGATATTCTCCTGTGTCAGCGGAAGAGCAACGGAAATTGCGAAGCGAGTTAGGTTTTACCGCTGAGCAAAAACTTATACTCTGCGTTGGCGAATTACTTCCCAATAAGAATCAAAAGATGGCAATTCATGCTATGCGGAACGTAGTAAAAAACTTTCCCGATGCTAAACTTTTGTTTGCCGGAAACGGGCCCGAGAAGGAACGGCTTGAAGCAGAAATCGAGGCGTGCGGATTGCAGAACAATGTGCAACTGTTAGGATATTGTACCTGTCTTGAGAAATATCAGCGTATTGCAGATCTCCTCGTGGCTTGCAGTCATAGGGAAGGTCTCCCCTTAAATGTAATTGAAGCGATGTTTACGGAAAATCCGATTGTCGCATCCGTAAACCGCGGACATAGAGAGCTGGTTCAAGACGGGAAGAACGGATATTTGGTGGATGATGCCGAAGCAATGGGGAAAAAAATGATTGCGCTGTTAAGTGATAACAAGAAGAAAGAAGAAATGGGAGAGGTCGGTCGAAGGGCAGCAATGGACTATGGCGTTTCCAATGTAAAGAGGGAGTTGGAAGAAATTTATGCAAATTTGTGATCCTCAAACAAGTGTAATCATACCTATATAATGCGGAAAAGGAATATGTGATTTGAATTATTTTAGTATGTGAAAAGCTGAATGAAATGAAGAGTGTGCTTAAAGATGATATGCATAAAAAGGCAGTTTCTTCTTTAGAAATGAAATATTTACCTTTGAAGTGGAAGGAATATTTCGGATGTATGCAAATAAGAAATGCGTTTTGTGTTTATTTCCTTACTTACGCAATAAGAAAAATTAATAGAAAAGGTTGATGTTATGAAAAAACCATTAGTATCCATAGTCATTCCCGTATATAATGGGGATAATTATGTCAGAGAAGCCATAGAAAGTGCTTTAGCGCAAAGTTATGACAATATAGAAATTGTTGTGGTAAATGATGGTTCTCCTGATGAGGGAAAAACAAAGGCAGCCTGTATGGAATACGAAGGCAAAATCAATTATTACGAAAAAGAAAACGGTGGCTGTTCTTCAGCTCTCAATTATGGTGTAAAGGTTGCAAAAGGGGAATATATATCTTGGCTTTCGCACGACGACTTATATTATCCCGATAAGATTAAACATCAGGTAGAACTATACGCACAGAAAAACCTTGATAAGAATAATGTCATAATAAGCAGTCGTGGTGATTTGATAGATAAAGACGGAAAGAAAATTTTTCATCCACTCTATGGGAAAAATGGATATTTGGATTCGCTTGAAAGCTTTAAATATCTTCTTTTTGTAAAGTGTTTTAGCGGCTGCGGACTGTTGATTCCCAAGTGTTTATTTGAACAAGGTTTATATTTCAGGGAAGATATGCACTTTGTTTTGGATTGGAATCTATGGCTTAAATTTGCAATCAACGGTGCGCATTTTTTCGTTGACGACCATATACTTGTAAGCATTCGTCAGCACAGTATGCAGGTTACCGAAAAACATAAAGAACTGTATAAAAAAGAGACGGTAGAAACGGAAGAAGAACTTTTTCTAATACTGAAAGAAAAGAACGAAAAAAGGCTTTTAGATGAACTGTATGTTTTTATCGTTTCCGGAAGAAGCCCTCTGTCTTGCACAATAAGGGATTACTATGAAAAGCATAATTATAAAAAGCCCTACATCAAGACAGCAATGATGAAAATGCAATTCTCGATTATGAGGTTTATGAAAAAGATATACCATAAGTTGTTTATAAGAAAGAAATAACAATGGTGTCTTTTACGCTTGAGACTTACGGGACAATTCTTATCATTATTCTTCTTGCATCACTATTTATAGGCTATAGCAAAATCATAACATTTGGCTTTAAATATATAGTTATAATTATTGCAGTTCCATTTTTCTATGCAGCAAGTGGTTTTTGACTAGCATGGTATTATTGGCAATTGAAGTCTTTGCGATCAATATAGTTCATATTGACATTCGAGGCTGTGATCTTGTACTGTCAATCATACCGACCACCCTATTTATATTACTTCTTGCTTTAAAATGGCAACCGAGTGGCGCTGCTAAGTTGCACCTTATTTTTCGTAAATACAGTCTTTTAATGTTTCTTGCACAAAGAATACCGATATCCATTATTTAACTATCGGATCGATGCAAGTTTTGAAATATGGATATTGAGGTGTGGAGGATTTACTATCATTACTTTTGCGTTATATAAATAGCTTTGATGATTTTGTATAACAGGAAATTACGGCAAAATGACAAGCTAAAACTCTATGCCGCGGCGGGCACCCAGCCCTTTCGTAAATGGGTGCCGCACAACTTTCATATCCGTAATATAATCGGCGTATGGCAGGAGGCGCTCGGGAACATTGCGGCCGGTACAGACGATTTCGCAGGACTTTTCTTGTAAAATAGACTCTAATAGATTACAATCCAAAAGCTGCAAGTTGTAAGCGGAGATACATTCATCTAAAAGCAACAAACCGCCATTTCGTTGAAAGGTGCGTGCGGATTGGAGCATGGCATCATGCTCTTTTTGAATGGCCGCCCGATCTTCCGTACGGGGGAAAAGGCCATAGTCTATTGATAAACGCTTGATGTCGACGCCCAAAGTTGCCAAAGGCAAAAGCTCTGCACTGGGAGCGCCTTTCATAAATTGCAGCAGAAGAACGGGCCCCCCTGCACCGATAAAGCGTAAAGCAAGGCCTAAGGCGGCGGTGGTTTTCCCTTTGCCGTCGCCGGTATAAAAGTGTGTACAGTATTGCATTTTCATCACCGCTTACAGTATATCGCATATAAAGGACGAGTGCAAGAAATTCTTGGGGTTTTTAACCAAAATTTGCATACGCCGCAAATGAAGAAATGTAGGTGTTATGCGCAACATAGAGAAAAGAATACCGCAAAGATTGCAAAGAATAGGACGAGAAAGATGGCGATGTGTTGCAGGTTGCTCTTAGATTGTGATTGGATACAGGGGATTGAGGAATGCAAAAATCGGGGGAGTGTCGAAGGTGTATACCCGGCGCGCCCCTTTTGTTCGGGAGGATAGAATGAAGATTTTAGTCAGCGCATGTTTGCTGGGGGTGCCCTGCCGCTATGATGGGGCAAGTAAACCGAACGCGGCGGTTATCGCTTTGGCAAAGCAGCATCAGCTCATTCCGGTTTGCCCGGAGGTAGAGGGCGGTTTATCGACACCGCGTAGCCCGGCCGAGCTGCAAGGCGAAAGGGTGCAAACCAAAGCAGGAAAGGATGTGACAGCCGCTTACCAAAAAGGGGCGCAAAAAGCACTTTTGGTGGCAATACAAAATAGCTGTACACATGCGATCTTAAAAGAAAAAAGCCCTTCCTGCGGAAAAGGGCTTGTCTATGACGGCACATTCTCCCAACAGCTTACAAAGGGAGATGGTTTGACCGCCGCATGCCTTATGCAGCATGGCATAACCGTGTATGGCGAGTCAGAAATTTTACTGCTGGGCAGCTAAATGCTCCGCATAGGTGCTCGAAAAGGTGTGTCCTCCACTGCCGTTGGCAACAAAAAACAGATAGTCCGTTTCTGCCGGATAGAGGGCGGCGTGCATGCTGGCAATGCCGGGTGAGGCAATCGGTGCAGGAGGCAGACCGGGATGCAGATAGGTGTTATACGGCGACGCAATCTGCGTATCCGCAATAGAAAGGACAGGCTTTCGCTCTGCCAAAATATACTGCACGGTTGCACAAGATTCCAGATGCATGCCTTGCCGAAGACGATTATGAAAAACGGAAGAGATCGTTGCGCGTTCCGTGTCAAGCGCGGCTTCTCTTTCGATGATGGAAGCCAGCGTCAGCATTGCATGAAAGGATTGCCCATTTTCTGCACTGCGGGCAAGAAAAGCGTCTGTCATCATGTTTTCCTGAAAGCTTTTCAGCATCATATCGACAATGGCAGTCGCATCGCTATCCTTGGGGATATCATAGGTTGCCGGAAAGAGATAGCCTTCTGCATTGCCATCAGCCGGCAAAAAGTCATAACGGGTGTGCGCCTCTTTGCAAGCAAGAGAGAAGGCGGAAGCAGAGGTAAGCCCTTTTTCTTCTAACAGCGTAGCGATTTCCCGCAGTTCGTATCCTTCCGGGATGGTCACTTGCACCGTTTCTGTAAGCGGCACGATTTTCTTTAATTCCTCCAGGGCCTTTTTATATCCCATAGAGGCAGTAAAGTTGTGCATGCCGGCGGTCAGGTGGGCGGCATCCTTGCGGATATATAAGGTGAAAAGAAGCCGATTGCGGATCACGCCGTCCTTTTCCAAAGCCTTGGCAATATTGCTTGCGTTGCTGCCGACCGGAATAAATACGGGCGTTTCCGCTCCGCCTGTGCCTAAAAAGTCAGTCAAAATGCTTGCGCAAAAGACGATGAAAGCAAGCACCAAAATCCATACAAGTATCTTTTTCATTTTAGAAAATCCTCTTCTGTAAGTATCATCGAAAGTGGCTTGTCTGTAGATTCTGTCGGAATTTCCGGTATCAGTTGGCAGGCATAGCCAAGACCGACAGTGACGGCATCGGGATACTGCGCCAAAAAACGGTCATAATATCCCTTGCCGTAGCCCAGCCGATTGTGATGTATGTCAAACGCAACGCCGGGAACAAAGATGAGGTCAATGGCCTCTGTGCGTGCGCCGCAAGGCTCGAAAATGTGAAAAGCGCCACGCTTTAAGCCTCCGCCTATCCAGGCTGCTTCCATGGCGGTATCGGTAAGCACGCGGGGCAGACAAATTTGTTTTCCATCCCGCATAGCGAATGCAAACAGGCGCGCGGTGTCCAGCTCGCTACCGGTAGGTACATAGAGCATAATGGTTTTGGCAAGCTTATACGCATCCAGCCGGGCGGCCTTTTCGCAGATGGCGGCAGATATGGCGGCCGAGGCATTCTCTTTGCGGATAGCAAGCATAGAACGCCGCAGAGCTGCCTTATGCATCGTATTGCATTGCGCGGCGCATGGCGTCCGCATCCCCACCGAAAGCCTGTAAGATGGCAAAAGCAAAGGGAAGGGCAACACCTGCACCCTGGGCAGTGATGATATTGCCGTCACGGCATACGCCCTTGCCGATTTTTGCACCGTCTAAATCCTTTTCATACCCGGGATAGGCGACGGCTTCCTTGCCGCGCAAGAAGCCTTTTTTCCCTAAAATCATCGGCGCGGCGCAAATGGCACATAAAAGAATGTTATTCTCTGCCGCAAAATCTAAAAGTGCAGAAAGGCGGCTGTCCGCCTCAAGATTTGTTGCACCGGGAATTCCACCGGGCAAAATGAGCGCTTGCGCCTTGTCCGGTTCTACCTCGTCCATCGTAATGTCTGCCTCAACCGTAAGACCATGTGCGCCATGCACTGTTTTACCGGTAACTCCCACGGTTAAAAGGGGGAGATTGCCACGGCGCAAAATATCTATCGGGGCGATAGCCTCAATTTCTTCAAAGCCATCCGCGAGAAAAACATACAGCATACTTTATCCTCCTTCTTATACAATTTCCGAAACAGTATATTTATCCAGTAAAAAAGCAGGGCGATAGGAAAGCTTTGCACGGCGAAGGCCGTCAATCCCTAAATCTTCTTCTCGATTTACATAAAGGGTATGCGAAAAAAAGGTTTCCAAAAAAAGCTGATTGATGGTGGCGTATGCACCTGTATACGAAATATCCGCCTTTTCCACATGAATTAAAGCTGTGCGGGAAGCTAACGACTCACCCACCGTTACGGCGACAAGCTGCCCATCCACTTTTAAAAGCATGCCGGTAAATTGCAAAGTAAAATATTCCGCAAACAGCTTTTCCATTGCAAGAATTTCTGCATCATCTTTGCAGCGTGCTAACACAAATGCCTTTGCATCTGCAAGATTGTTCGCGTTCATTTCCTCTGTCGTATAGGAATAGGCCGCCTTAAATGCATTTACGTGATTCCGTTTCGCGTGCAGTTTTTTCCCGGAGAGGGAAATGAGGGAGGCCGTTTCATAAATATAGTCGGCCACATCACGTGGAGCAGAAACCGAAAGTGGAACAGGGATAGCGGCTTCTACAAGCGGAATATCTTCTTTTCGCAAATATTTTAAAACAAAGGGGACGCCGTCTGCTTTGCATTTTTCATATAGCATTTGTATACATGCCGTTCGGTCGCCGGGACCTACCGGCATCAGAAAATAGGGCGGCTCATTTTTATCTTGACAGGAAAGGCAGACGAAATCGTGCCCAATATAAATTTGCGTCCGGAAACTGGATGCCCATATGTACGGCGTAGCAAAGCTGGCTTCCGAACCGAGGCGGGATGCTGTTTGATGATACGCATTATAAATGTTCTGATCGGCAAGTGTTAGGGGTCGAAATTCCATGAAGAGCTCCTTCCGTTATTTGCACAATATCTGCATGAATAGATGCAATACTTCTAAGTTCACCATTCGCGACACAGGGAATTATTTTCCACTGATATTTTTTGGCCACATACAGAGCGGCCTCGTAAGCCTTCTCAATATGATGTGCATCTCGCTCATGAATATCCTTTTCCGCCTTGCCCGTTATTTTATTCGCGCGCTTGCGCATAAGTTGTTGGGCATAGGCCGGGGGCATATCCAAAAAGAAAACCAAGTCCGGTTGCGGCAAAGATAGCTTGCCGTACTCTAAGTCAAATATCCATTGTAAAAAAGCATCCTTTTCCTTTCTATCAGAAAGCTTAGCGGCTTGATGAATCATATTGGAGGTTACGTAGCGGTCACAAACGACCAGACCGCCACTTTTTAAAAAGCCTCCCCATTTGGTTTTGTAGGAGGCATAGCGGTCCACCGCGTAAAAGGTGGAAGCGGCGTACGGAGAAACAGAATCTGCCTCCGTGCCGAAACTGCCACCTAAATATTGCTTTACCAAAGCAGAGGAGGGACTGTCATAATCAGGAAAGGTAACGTGCATGGTGCGTTCGCCCTTGTTTTTCAGATATTCTTCTAAAAGGGCAGTTTGCGTTGCTTTACCGCTGGAGTCTACACCTTCTAAAACAATAAGCATGTTACGCCTCCTTATACTTTATGCGTTTTTCTGCAGCCTTGCCGCATGTCATATGGCCTTCCGGGCAGGCACCAAAGACACAAGGCGGCGCACATTTTGCAAACAGGGTGGGCGCAACCTCGCGGACCAGCCGGAGCATTTCATCGGCAAGGGCGCGGATTTCCCACTGGGCGCGCTCGCAAAGGCGATGCGAAAAGAAATTATAAAGACTGCGCGCATTAAAGGTCGCCATCAGCTTCGTTTCGCAAGCATTGGGGAGAATGTACCGCGCATCTTCAATGGCCTTTTTCTGTGCGCGTGTGCGTGCATCTTTTTCGGCTACACCGTTTTGGATCATCGCTGCAAAATGCTTCTTATAAAGAATTTCCGTTAAACGATCATAGTCCTTCTGATCCTGCTCCATTGCATGCAGATAAATCGCCTTTGCGTCCGCATCCGCTTCAATTTCCGGCGGAATGACATAGGCAAAAGCGCCTTCCGTAACATATCGTTGGCTTTTTACGCTGTAACTGGCAATACGATGACGAGTCAGCTGTGCCAAAAGAGAACGGCTTACACCCTCAATGCCGAAGGTAAAGGTTACATGCTCGATGGTACTTTCATGCCCAAGAGCAATCAGCATTTTTAAAAAGGAAGCTGTTTTTTCAGCATCCAGCTTGTCCATCACATCAGAAATACCGGCAGAGGAATAACATAGTTTTGCCGCGGCTGCTACAATGCGTTCTGCATCCGGGGTTGCAGCAAGTAATTGAACCTTTAACATACGCTCATCCTTTCTGGCGCTTGCCGTGCAGAAGGACAGTTACAGCAAACCGAGGCAAGTCCATCATACGGCCAATGCGCGTGGGTTGTTTGATTAAACGATAGAACCATTCTAAATTCAGTTTACAAAAGAGTGCCGGTGCACGCTTTACTGTGCCGGCAAAAACGTCCAGGCTGCCGCCGGCACCAATCAAAATTTTTGCACCGGTCTGGTCCTTGTTTGCATCAATCCATATTTCCTGCTTGGGCGCACCCAAACAGACGAGCACAATATCGGCCCCGGCCTTTTGGACGGCGGATGCAATGTGGCTTGTATCTTTATGATAGCCATGCGCAGTACCGCATATTTTTAAGCCGGGAAATCTATTTTCCATGTTCTCCGCAGCAAGCTCGGCAACCCCCGGCTTGCCACCGAAAAGAAATACTTTCTTGCCCATTTTTCCGGCCTCTGTTAAAAGGGCGCAGGATAAATCATACCCGGCCACACGCTCTGCAACCGGTCTTTTTAAAATACGCGCACCATATACAACACCGATGCCATCCGGGACAACCATGCTGGCGCGGTTTAATACATCGCAATACGTCTTGTCGCGATAAGCTTTCATGATAATTTCCGGGTTTGGTGTATAAATGGCATGGGCTGTGTCAGTAGAAAGATAGGCAATAGCCGTTTGCAGCGCTTCTGCAAAATCGCGCCGATCAACCTGCACACCCAATATATCAACTGTGTTCCTGCATACACTTTCCATATAGTATATCTCCTTCACAAGATTCAATCCATACGTTTACAAGACGGCCGTCTTTGGCAGCAGCCTCCGGCAGAGCAACACGCAAAAAATGCGGTGTAAAGCCCGAGGCAACCTTGCCATGCTCCGGCAAGACCGTCTGCTGTGTACCGATAAAAGAAGAGGCATACGCATGCCGAAGCGCGGCTGCAACTGCAATGAGCTGTTTCGCGCGGTCTTCCCGTACCTTTTTCGGCACAACGCCGTCCATCTTGGCGGCCGCCGTACCTTGCCGCTCCGAGTAAGGAAAAACGTGGATACCGCTAAGCTGGACTGCTTTGCAAAACGCAATGGTTTCTTCAAAATCGGCCTCCGTTTCGCCGGGAAAGCCGGTGATGATGTCCGTCGTAATGGAAACGGAAGGGTTAATTTTGCGTAGGGATTCTAGAACAGAAGCAAATTGCTTCGTGGTATATCGGCGATTCATCCGCCGCAGAACATGATCACATCCGCTTTGCAAAGAAATATGAAAATGCGGGCAAAGTTTAGGCGTTTCCCGTACCGCCGCCAAAAAGTCCTCTGTAAAGGCCACAGGATCTACGGAGCTTAAGCGAATCCTTTCAATTCGTGGGATTGCAGCCACACGCCGAATTAAATCTCCAAGGCTTGTATCCGTACCCCTGCCGTAGGAAGCAACATGAATACCGGTTAAAACGACCTCACGAAAGCCGTTGTCACAAAGCTTTTGGATTTCTTCCAAAACATTTTCCGGGTCTCGGCTTCGCACCGGACCGCGGACGTATGGGATAATGCAATAACTGCAATATCGATCACAACCATCTTGGATTTTAACAAAGGCGCGGTCACGGGAGGAAAAATTTGTAACCGACAATTCCTCAAACGTGGTGGCAGCAGAGATCGTGGGGCGTGCGGCCGGCTTTTGCAGCATGGATACGCGCTCGACAATCCGGCTTTTCTCTGCGACGCCTACAATGACATCGACCTCCGGCATAGCCTCCAAAACAGAAAAGGAGGATTGCGCCATACAGCCGACTGCGGCGACCACAGAAGCAGGATTTTTCCCCTTCGCACGGCGCAGAATCTGCCTGCATTTGCGCTCGCTTTCTGCTGTGACGGTACAAGTGTTTATCACATAAACGTCTGCCGCCGCCTGAAAAGGCACAACCTCGTACCCCGCCTTGCAAAACAGCGCTTCCATAGCGGCAGTTTCATACTGGTTAACACGACAACCCAAAGTATAAAAGGCAACTTTCTTTTGCATATAGTACTCTTTTCCAAATTTTTTTTCATTTTATCATATCTACTCTGTAAAGTCAAGAGATATGACAGCTTTCTTCCCGAGAGTTTCAACTTGACGATGCACGAAAAACATGGTATACTACCCGCAGAAAGTTTGTTGTGCAAGACACAGAGAGCGGTTTTACAGTTTAGGTCGGCCAGCAGTGGGAATGCAATTTTTGATTGCGAGAGAGGAGAAAGGCAGGGCACACGCATAAGCATCCTGCCTAATCAAAACAAATGCTTACTACACTTTTCATTGTCATATTCGTATCATTTATCGGCATCGGTTTGCCGGATTCTGTACTTGGAGCTGCTTGGCCTTCTATGTACCGTGCATTTCGTTTGCCGATTTCATTGGCAGGATATATATCTTTCACCGTGAGCGTTGGTACGATTGTGTCAAGCCTTATGAGTGCAAAGCTGATTCGGAAATTCGGGACGGGACTTGTGACGGCCGGCAGTACGTTTTTAACGGCAATTGCAATGCTTGGGTTTGCCTATACAAAAAATCCGGCATGCTTTTTTCTGCTGGCCATACCGTTAGGCCTTGGTGCGGGAGCTATTGATACGGCACTGAATGCGTTTGTCGTCTTGCATTACAACGCATCCAAAATGAATTTTTTGCATTGTTTTTATGGAATTGGTGTTGCGGCAAGCCCTTTAATCATGTCCATGGCATTGGGCGCAGAGGGGAATTGGCGCAGGGGATATCTCCTTGTTGCAATCATAGAACTTGGGATTGCAGCGATAGCCTTCCTGTCTTTGCCATTGTGGCATAAAGTGCAAAAAACAGAGGCAGTAAGCGGAGAAAACAAAACGAATGTGGTTTCTCTTTCTGCGCTCATTAAGATGCCGGGGGTTCTGGTTTCATCCTTTGCTTTTTTCTGTTCCTGCGCACTGGAACTGACCGCAGGGGGATGGAGCAGCAGCTATTTTGTCAATAGCAAGTGTCTTCCGTCAGATCAGGCGGCGCGGATTACCACCTTGTTTTATGTCGGGCTTGCAATGGGAAGATTTTTATCGGGCATTTTTGCAAACCGGGTTGGGCGCAGAAAAATCCTTCGTCTTTCTTTGGTATCGCAGCTTTTGGCTATTTTGCTGTTTTTGTGTCCTTTCCCGACAGTGGTAACCGCTATATGCTTGTTTTTTGTTGGGCTTAGTATTGGCCCGGTTTATCCGAACCTTGTACATCTAACGCCGCAGGCCTTCGGTGCGGCGTATGCCGAGGCGGTAATCGGGATGCAACAGGCAATGACCTATTTAGGAATCATGCTGATGCCGTGGCTGTTTGGCGTGTTGGCGCAGTTTTTTTCTACGGGATTTTTTCCGTATTATCTGTTGAGTCTGTGCCTGTTGTATGCAGGGGTTTTCTTGCGGTTTATGCGTACGCTGCAAACAAAAGAAAAGGGCGGATATGAACAAGCAGGATGATTGGAAGGGAAAAGCTTTGGACGGGCGTAGAAAGTAAATGCGCTCTTGACACTGTATGGTAGAATATGTTATACTATATCTATCTGTTTATAGTGAGGTTTTGGGATGATCGTATCGGATTGCTGGCAGGATTACGCGCTGCTTGAGGCGGCAGAAGGAGAAAAGGTGGAACGCTGGGGCAAGTATGTCTTACGTCGGCCTGATCCGCAGGCTATATGGCGTATGGATAAGCCTTTGCGGAGCCGCGTGGATGGATTTTATCATCGCAGTAACCGTGGTGGCGGTAGCTGGGAGTTTTTTACGAATATGCCGGAACGATGGACGGTTTCCATGGATGATTTATCCTTCTATGTACGCCCGACCGGCTTTAAGCATACCGGGCTTTTTCCGGAGCAGGCGGCAAACTGGCGCTTTATTCGTTCGCATACTAAAAAAGGGGACAAGGTATTGAATCTTTTTGCCTATACCGGGGGCGCAACCCTGGCAGCCTTAGCCGGCGGTGCGGATGTTGTGCATGTGGATGCTTCCAAAGGCATGGTCGCCTGGGCAAAGGAAAATGTTGCCCTGTCCGGCCTTGCAGACCGATATGTGCGTTTTATTGTGGATGATTGCGAAAAGTTTGTGCAAAGAGAGCTTCGCCGCGGAAATCGGTATGACGGTATCATTATGGATCCTCCTTCTTATGGAAGAGGCCCGGGCGGCGAAATGTGGAAGCTGGAGGACAAGATTTTTGATTTTATTCGGCTGTCGGCACAGCTTTTAACAGATAAACCCAGCTTTTTTGTGTTGAATTCCTATACGACCGGGCTTGCGCCGACAGTGCTCAAGAATATGATTTCTTTGGCCGTGGTGCCGCGCGTAGGGGGGCAATGCATGGCGGATGAAATCGGGTTGCCGATAGGAAACAGCGGGCTTGTTTTGCCCTGCGGTGCGACTGCGAGGTGGGAGCCGTGATTACGCTGACAGATGTGTCCTTCTCGTATAGTGAAAAAGCGGTTGCATTGCATAACATCAATCTTACGATAAACAAGGGCGAGTTTTTGGCAGTGCTTGGGCATAACGGATCGGGAAAGTCCACGCTGGCAAAACTTTTAAATGGAATTTTAGTACCCACAAGCGGTACCGTTTCTGTTTTGGGGCATGATACAAAGGATGGGAAAAATCTGCCCTTTATCCGGCAACATGTGGGTATGGTTTTTCAAAATCCGGATAATCAGATTGTTGCAACCATTGTGGAGGAGGATGTCGCTTTTGGACCGGAGAATTTGGGTTTATCTTCCTCGGAAATTCGGCAACGTGTAGATGAGGCGTTAAAAACGGTGGGGATGTATGCGGCAAGACGGCATGCACCGCATCTTTTGTCAGGCGGACAGAAACAGCGTGTGGCAATTGCCGGTGTCATTGCTATGCGTCCGGATTACATTGTGTTGGACGAACCAACGGCAATGCTGGATCCGATTGGCCGGCGGGAGGTTATGGATACGATTCAACGTCTATGCCGGGAGGAAGGCATTACAATTGTACTGATTACGCACTTTATGCGGGAGGCGGCCGAGGCAGATCGGGTGCTTGTAATGGAAAAGGGCGCGATTTGCATGGAGGGCAAGCCGGAGACGGTATTAACAAAGAGAGATCAAATGATAAAGGTTGGGCTGGATGTACCGCAGGCGACAGAGCTTTTGTACCAGCTGCAAGCAGGCGGCATGCAGGTAAATAAAGAAACGATGGAAATGGACGCGTGCGTAGACGCGATTCTGTCTCAAATGAAAGGGAATAAAGAGTGATTTCGGCAGAGAATGTATCCTACACATACACACCGGGCGGCGCTTTTGAAAAGGCCGCTGTTTGCCGTGTCAGTTTTTCGGTTGAGGCGGGTAGTTTTTGCGGAATTATCGGGCAGACCGGTTCCGGAAAGACAACGCTCATGCAGCTTCTGGCCGGGCTTGAAAAGCCTACGGAGGGCAGAGTATGCGTGGACGGGTTGGATGTAGCCGATAAAAAGAATCGCGCAGCCTTAAAAGGAAAAATAGGGCTTGTTTTTCAATATCCTGAATATCAGCTTTTTGGCGAAACAGTTGTGGAAGATGTCATGTTCGGGCCTCTCAATTTAGGCTTTTCGGAAGAAGATGCCAAGAAAAAAGCCATACAGGCTTTGGCGGCCGTGGATATAGGAGAAGATTTTTATGCAGCTTCGCCCTTCACCCTTTCCGGCGGACAAAAAAGACGGGTGGCGATTGCCGGTGTGTTGGCAATGGAACCCGAGATTTTGATATTGGATGAGCCGACAGCAGGGCTTGATCCTCGCGGTCGGGATGCGCTTATGCAGTGTATTTCAAGCATTCAGAAAACAAAAGGGATGACGGTTTTATGGGTGTCGCACAGCATGGAGGAAATCGCAAGGCTGGTGGACCGCATTTTGGTGATGAGCCATGGCGAGCTTGTAATGGATGGTGCGCCGGCTGCAGTGTTTTGTGAAGGAAATCAGCTGCGAGAAATGGGATTGGATGTGCCGGAAATTACGCGAATTGTAGAAAAGCTCCGTGCGAGAGGATTGGAGATTCCGGCTTCGATTTATACAGTGGAGGAGGCGTGCCGTGCGATACTGGCGCTAAAGGAGGGGAATCCATGCTAAGAGATATAACGTTGGGGCAGTTTTTTCCCGGAACGTCGCCGCTGCATCGCATGGATCCGCGCTGTAAGCTG
>JAQXGO010000019.1 GCA_029006755.1 Clostridia bacterium
ATATATGTTAGATGTGTATAACAACGAAATAATAGCAAGTTCTGTAACTAACAAAATTGGCAGTAGTTTTTAAACACATTAATAGAAAAGACAAAAGAGCAGAACTGCCCAGTCACTTTGAACACAGATCAGGGTAGTATCTATTCTTCATCAGGTTTTTACCAAACCCATAAATATTATACTAATATCAAGCGTTCTATGTCAAGAGCAGGAATGCCAACTGACAACCCAATCATAGGATCCTTAAAAAACCCCTGTTCAATATAGAATCGAACAAGGGTTTGCATAATCTGTGGTTTTTAGTGTCTACTTTTTCTTGACAAGTTCATTGACTGGTGGTTATGATTTTCGGAAAAATTATAGACGGAATGCCTCTAAGTCATGAGAAACGAAAACCGGGTACGGCAAGGATTTGTAGTTTTCTAAAAATGCATCTTCGCCATTTCCGATGTATAGCTCATGCAGGTGGTTAAAAATCAGCTTACCAAAGTCCATTTTCTCAAAAAGAGGCAAAGCCAGTACAGGTTTGTAGTGCGTGGCCTCACATACACATACATCAATGTGCCCTTCCACCTTCGGAAAGTCGCGAAGATCCGGAGTAAGATCACCGGTGAATAGAATCCGCTTGTCGGCAGTTTCTATCAGGTAAGCAAATGAGGGATAAACACCGTCATCCATATGCAGTGTGGGAATTGCGCGAGCCTTTATTTCCTCATTTTCGTAAACAATGCCCTCTGCGGTAGCTGTATGGTAGGAAAGTACATGCGCGGGGTCCGTAATGTGCACCGCCGCTTGCCAATTCCGGAAAGGTACAATGGCACTTTCGTCCGGAAAATAAATGTCTGTATGCACATCCTCGTGTGGATATTTGAGAATGGCCTTTGTCAAAGCAGTTAGACCGCTTGTATGGTCGTCATGCATGTGCGTGATAAATACAGCGCGTATTGTTTCATAGGGAATACCAAGGCGAAAAACCTGTGCACTTGCTGGTTCCCCGGCATCGATCATGTAACCATATTTTTCTCCAACAAGCAGGGAAGAGGTTGCAAACCGACCCGGTGTATGATTGCCGTGGCTGGTACCAAGTGTATATAGTTCCATAAGAGTCTCCTTCTTATCATAAACATCCATGCTAAACCTGAAGAATGGCGCGGCAGGGCGCACAGCTTGTTTTTTCGGCTTTTAGTGGGAGCGCTGTTAATTTGCCACCGTTTGCCGGGCATTTTTCCAGTTGCACAAGCGGTGCTAACATCAAAATATCGGCATTATAAAAGTCCCCAAAAAAGCCTTGCGGATGCGCAAGATTATCCCATCGGGGAAAGTCGCTGCCTAAAATGGAAGGTTTTTTTGCAATTAACGAAAGCATAGCCGCTTTGGTAAAGTATGGGGAAGCGGAAAGATAGTCGGCATCAAACCACTTTTGCCCATAGTTGCAGCTTACCAAAACTGCGTCTCCCGGCTGCAACGCATGAAATGCGCTGCAAGCCTCTAAAAGCGTTTCTGTAATCGGCATATTGGGTTCTATATACGGCAGATGTAAAATCACCGCCGGAACATCCGTGATGCGGGACAACGAAACAGATAGAAGCGGATAAGAAGCATCACCTAATACGTGAGCCGGAGTTTCCAAATATGTGCCGGTTTGGGAATGCAGGCCTTCAAAGATTTCGCACCCTACATAGCCGCTGACCCAAGGAACAGGCGGCAAAGGCCGAATGTTTAGGGCAGGGAAAGGCGGCTCGTAGTTCCACATACCGGTATAAAGTGTACCTGTTAAATCAATGATCATAACTTTGAAAGCATCTTGGCAAATCGGCTTAATAGATCCGGAATATCTCCGTTATAATCCGTGATGGAGAAATAACCGGCAAAACTCCGTGCCAAAAGGTTCGACACACATTCCTTAACTTCTGCATTGCCTTCCTCAATGGGCGTTGGTTCGCCTGTGTGCATAAGTCCGTCATCGATACGGAGAAATACAATATCATCCTTGACTTTGCAGTTATATAAAACGCGCAAAAATGGCATAAGATCTTGCGTTAAAAATGACATTGGGCTGAAAATAAGCCCGGTAGCGGCAGAACGGACTTCCTTGTATGCTGCAAAATCAAAGAAGGGATAGTCTGGCTCCATTTCAAAAAGCATGCGAATGCCCATGCCACGAGCCAAATCAATAATTTCCCGCAAAGCATCAAAATTTTCCCGGTTCTGAACAGCAGAAAGAGAAAGCTTGACGTTTTCAATGTTTAAAAGATGTGCGCGGCGGAAAAATGCGACGTATGCTTGTTTGTCTGTAAGGGGCATATTGACAGTATAAAGCACAATTCGCTGCCTTTGGGCAATGAGTAGATTGCGCAAATCCTCGGTTTCTGCACCGTTGAAATCACAAAGCTTTTTGCCAAAGACGCCATCGTAAAGTTCTAAATTATCAATTCCGTAAGTTTCCTCGTTCAATGAATGTAACGCTATACTATATTTATACATCACACACCTCCGTTAAAATGTTTGCAGGATCTGCACTTTTTATTTTCACATAAGAAAAAGTTTACGTTCTGATGCAAAAGTTCCAAGCCGATTGCAAACATCTTTTTCGCATCAATGACCTTTACAACCGCATTGCCAACACGCCCTTCTGTCATCGCATCGGCACGGCGAAGCGATGCCGTAAAGGTGAGAAAGTCGCGATGCCCGGGCGGATATTTAGTGATGTGCATCGTCTTGCCTTCATAGTCCTTCTCATAGGTAGGCATAGGCAAATCTACATCTTCGAGATATGGCGCATCCACAAAATCTTCTAAGGTGTGCAGTGTGGTGTTGCGGTTCATATCTACACCCAAAAGTACGATTTTGCCGCCAAGTTCTTGAATTTTATCATAAGGCGTACCCTTGCCACAGTTGGTTTCACAACGATCATGGCCATTTGTAAAGTATCCGGAAAGCCGACCGATAGCGGCCACGGAATGGCTGGGACGAAGGCTGCGAATCGCATCAGGCCTTTTGCGCAGCGTTTCAGAAATAATACCGACTGTGGAGGGGCTGGTTGCGGCATCAAACACGCCGGCATTCATGGTTACGCAGGCAAGCGTACCTTCTGGCCCAAGAACCTCTAAAAGTGCATCTATAACCGCATCTGCGCCGCCTTCTACATGGCCGATGGCAGATAGGGCACTATGCATTAAAATTATGTCGCCCTCTTCTATGCCGGCAAGGCGAAAATCTCGTACCATTTGCACCTTTGTTATTGTCATTTCCATCATCTCCCTCTTTTTTTTCATTATACATGGAATACCCTTTCAAGTCAACGGATGCGATTAAAAATCGGCATAATTCCCAAAGGAATAGAAAATACAGTGATAAAAGGCAAGAACTTTGGGCCGGCATGCGTTTTTATGATTTGTTTTTTCTGACATCTATTCAGAAAATAAAAAATCGGCAAGTTTCTTTCGAAACCAGCCGATTTTGGTAGAGATAGTAGGGCTCGAACCTACGACCTCTCGCATGTGAAGCGAGCGCTCTGACCAGCTGAGCTATACCTCCGGATGCATGGTGGACCTGAAGGGGTTCGAACCCTCGACCTCTGCGTTGCGAACGCAGCGCTCTCCCAACTGAGCTACAAGCCCAAACATATACACCTACAAGAACCTATTATATCACAGGTGTACTTTGTTTGTCAATATTTTTTCGGAATCAAATGGGGATTTCCGATTTTATTCGTTTTGGTCCAGCATTGCCTGATAGCGCATCATGGCATTATCCAAAAACTGGGGCCATGCGGTGGCATCAATAAAGGGGTTGCCACCTTCTGCTTGCATACGTTCATAACGGCCCAGTGTATTATTGTCGCCGTTGTGATTGCCCATCATAATATCCACATGTATACTGCGCATTCTTTCAATAACCTGCGGATAGGCCTCACGATAGGCATGAGAAAGATGATATTGATCCAGATACGTTTTGTACATACTATTTGTGCCGGAACCGCCAAACATACCGGCGCGAAGGGTTCTTGCGCCATCTGTAACATCCAGAAAGTAGGACATGGTGCCGGCGGTATGACCGGGTGTGGAAAGGCAAGTAACGGAAACATTGCCGAACTGTAAAACATCGCCGTCAGACAATAAAACATCCGGTTCGAAGGCTTGGTCAAAGCGGTAAGGAATACCACCGTCCCGCATGCCAAGTTCATATGCCCAATCCGTTTTTTCATTGCCTCTGACCATTTCTGCATCTTTGGCACCTATGTACGTTTTTGCACCGGACATTGCAGCTAAGGCAGCCGTACCGCCCACATGGTCATAATGACCGTGGCTATGAATAATATGCTTAACATCATATGGGGAAAAGCCTAAATCGTGCATGTTTTGCATGATCAGATAAAAGGTTTGCGGATAGCCGGTGTCCAAAAGCACAAGGCCGTCATCTGTTTCAATTAAATGGCTACCGGCAGCACGTGTGCCGACAAAATATAAATTGCCAAACATCCGAAAAGGCTTCATTTGGTATTGCCATGGTTTTTTCATTTTACATCTTCCTCACTGTTTGAAATGATCATATCGGCGTTGGATTTTATGGCGAACGAAGAAAAATATGCATTTTCCATAGGAATCCAACGAGTAAAGAAATCCTCTTTATTATGGGGATTCCGTTTTTCAATTCTTTGCTTTTGCAGGGAAGGTGATATCTCTAAAAAAATTCGTAAATCGGTATAATCCCCAAAGTGCGGATGCATGCTGTATACGCCTTCCACGATGTGAACAGAGGAAGGCAGACAAGATACCGAATGTGTGATGCGAGCCTCTTTACAGGAAAAAACGCCGTACGAAAACGGCTTACCGCTTATCATGCCGTGCACCACCTCGTTATAAAACCGTTCGTAGTCTATATTTCCGCCGGGTGTGCCAAGCCGTTTGGCTGTCCGCATGCTTGGCGGCAGAAAAAAGTCATCCATGTGATAAAGGTTACCCCCAAGCGCTTTGTAAAGTCTTGCGGCAAGCGTAGATTTCCCGGCAGCCGAGCCGCCTTCAATAGCGACAACAACCTTATTTTTTTGGTTTCTTATTTGTGCAATAGCATCAAGAATTCTTTTCATTTTTATTAAAAGCTTTCACAAGCGGTGGGACCAGCAAAATGTGGCAGATTATGCCGGGAATTGCATTGGCAAAAGCACCTGCCCAGAATGCAGAAAGCGTAAACCCGTCTATCATCAAAAACATGACAAGACCCCAAATAAGGCGTCCGCAAAGCATTGCGACCAAAAGACTTATGTATAGGCAAGGAAAAGTTTTGGGCAGTCTTTTATATAAAAAGCCGACAACTAAACCATAAATCGCGAGTTCGAATGCCATGGCAATGTTTTTGGGGAAAGGCGGCATGCCGAACAGAATATTCCGAAGCAACGGGGCAATAAAGCCGACGGAAAGACCATAGGGCCAACCGCAGATGAACCCACAGAGAAAAACCGGAATGTGCATCAGTGAAAACATGTTCCCTAAAGAAACTGTTTGTAAAGTTAAAAAAGGCAAAAAAAGACAAAGTGCTAAAAATACAGATGAAAACGTGAGTTTGCGAATATGCATAGAAAGACCTCTTTTCAAAATGGAGTTGCCTTCTTCGTGAAAGCACGTGCCTTCAGTGCACATTGTGGAGTATTATAGCATAAGATTTTCTCTTTGTCAAGCCTTACTTTCCAGAAAATAGGTAGCCTCCATGTCCGCTGTGGAGAGGGCAAAGGCAAGCGGGAATTTCTCAAAAGCATCCCCTACATTCCGCATATCCTCACTGCCGGCAAAACCCATATGATAACGAATGGCAAAGGCCTCCTCACGGGTGAGGCGCATAAAGCCGGTAATGATATAGACAGACTTTTCACCATGGCCATACGGTAGGTCATCGCAATACTCAAAAGTAGGCACGGTCTGCCAAACACCGTTTTTGTCTTTTACATTTCGTGTGCCCGGCTTGTAACAGTTTACTTTACATAAATCATGTAAGAGCGACACAATTGCAATGGTTTCATCACTTGCGGAAAGTCCATATAAGGATTGTACGCGGGTGCGCTCCATATAACTTTTTAAACATTCATACACATTGATGGAATGTTCAACAAGGCCGCCTGCGTATGCACCATGGAAGCGAGTGCTGGCAGGGGCTGTGAAAAAGTCGCTGGCAGGGGAGAGAAGATAGTCTAAAAGCTTATCTGCACCCTCGCGGTGAATGTTGGTTTGGTACAAGGATAAAAATGTTTCTTTATAATTCATGTTAACCTCCTATGTGTACTGTTTTTGCATCGACGAAAGGCGTTAAACCGTCAAGCCCCATGATGCGCACAAAAAGAGGGGATCCGTATGTGGGGACAGATATGTTCTGCACATGACTAGGCTGCGGCATGAGAGATTCCAAAAGAAGCAATTCAGAATTTCTGCCGTAAAAAGCCAAGTAAAGTCGTGCGGAGGAGGGCCAATAGCCTGTCGGTAAAATGGTAAGCACATCATCGTGGATGGTAACGGAAAAAGAAGGGGCAAGAGGCACTTGCACAAAGGAAGAAAGATCTTCCTGCTGGAGAACAAGGTTTTGCTCTTGCAGTACAAGGCCGACAATAGAACCATTGTTTTCATCCAGCGTGCTATAAATGGTACGTTGTGTGCCATCCTTTTTCAAAGAGTAAACTTTATGTGCCTTGTTGTAAAAAATACAATCGTTATAAAACGTAATTTTTGTATCAAAATCAAAATGATCGGTTAAGACAGTTGTCGGTTTACCATCTATTGTGCGTTTTTCAATGCTTCTCATGGAACCGGAAAGGTAATACCAATAGCCGGTATCATAAAAAAGACCGCCACGTAAATTCTTCCAGAAAGCAGAATCATAGGTTGTGTCCGTAGCTGTATAGGGCGATTCCCAGGCACTATGGGCTGTGTTCATAATGCCCGTATCGCTGCACAAAAAGTTTTGATGGGAGACAAAGCCAAGCTCGGTTTCTACAGGATCATCATACGTAACATCTATATGGTACCAACTGTCCCCGAGTTGCAGCATATTCCAGGCATGCCCCATTTCATAACTGGGCACGAAAATACAAGGGATGTCCAAGGATTGCATGATCAGCATATATCCCAGTGCATACGCCTGGCATACCCCGGTCTTATCGATGAATAAACCATCAATGGCGAAAGAAGAAGGCGGAAGCGTATCATTTAAATATCTTTCATAATCATATGCATAATGCAAAACAAAATAATCATGAACGGCCAACGCTTTTTCGAGTGGGGTCATGGCAGGTTGCAGGGCGGAAAGAATTTTTTGCTGTTCTTCTGCAATCAAAGCCTGCTTTTGTAGGATGATTTCTTTGGCATAAAGATATGTAAACTGCACAGAAGAAACATAGGAATCATTGATGTAGTAACGGTAGCTGTTGCCTATGTAAAAGAATTCAGGATGGGCATTGACAGTATCGGAAAACAAGTTTTCAATCTCACTGGGTGTAATCCTGTAGGAAGAAATATCTACGGATGGCTGCAGTGAAAGCATGGCTGTGCTCAAGGCGTTCATTGCAGCATTTCTATTTGCAGAAAAGAGGGAAATCTCATCATGGTTCGGCGCAGAAAGGGAACCTGCTTGGTACAGATGCCCTTGTTCCTCATGCCACTGTGCATCTGCAAGTACGCATGGGGCATTCGATAGGATAAGCGAAAAAAGCAAAATAAAAGATAATATTTTTTTGGACATTATGTCTTCCTCCTGTATGGTTGTTGTGAACAGTATACCAAAAAACGCATGATAAGTCAAGTGAGCAGATGAGCGAAATGAAAGGCTGCTGGTAAAAAGAGGCTTGCATGCAATGCAGGGAATGTTTTCGCAAAAAGCAAGCAGCGGCGACGGATTCCGAAGAATCCTCGCCGCTAAATAGCTAAGCCGAGTGAAACTTTATACAAGAGCTTTTGCTAAAAATATTGCTTGCGGTAGACCGAGCGTATCGGAGAGATACCAAAGCCTCTCCTCCTCTTAAGTCTATCCAAGGTTATTTCATGCTGTTTTCGGCCTGCATAATCATTTTCTTAACCATTTGACCGCCAACGGAACCGGCCTGCTTACTGGTTAAATCGCCGTTGTAGCCGTTCTTCAGATTTACGCCTACTTCATTTGCTGCTTCCATCTTAAACTTGTCCATAGCTGCACGAGCTTCAGGTACTAAATTCTTATTGTTTGCCATTTTGATTACTCCTTTTAATTCAATAATTAATTTGTCGGTGCAGTAGTTATTGTAATCAATCCGGCACGATATATGCAGGCAATTTTTTGTAATTTTTATTTGGCTACGGAGGGGTTATCATACGTCTGCCAGAAATCCAGCACGGCTTTCTGGTAGCCTTCTTTATCACGCAAATAGCTTTTGGCATGCCCGGCACCGGGCACCACAAAAAGATGTTTCGGGGCACGGCAAGCCTCATAGTTATCATAGGTCATAGTAATCGGCACGAATTTATCTGCCGTGCCATGCACAAATAAAACGGGGATGTTGGTTTCCTTTAAGGCAAAAATGGTAGAGTAATCGTTGGTACCGATCTGAATTCTTTTTTTACACAGATCGGAGGCAATTGTACCCACGATCCCATAGGATAGATGCAGGTTATGATTGGCTACGTGCTTCCAGATATCATGCGGGGAGGTAAAACCACAATCTGCAATAATGCCATGCACATCGGGCGGCATGGAAAGAGAGGCAGACATTAAAACAGTAGAAGCACCCATAGATACGCCGCAGAGATAGATCGGCAGATTTTCACCTCGCGCAGCAGCCCAATGTGCCCATCTTTGGCAATCATGACGTTCCATCAGACCAAAACCCATATACTCGCCATCACTGTTTCCCTGTCCACGTTGCTCGGCAAACAGGACGCTGCACTGGTTATCGTGCCAAAAATCAGCAATTAAGCCAAAATCATTGCACCAGGACGAACGCCAGCCATGCATGGCAATCAGAATACGCTTGGCATGCGGACAGGGATACCAATGTCCTACCATAATGAGCCCATCATGGCTTTCGATTTCTACGGTTTCACAAGGGGCTTGGCATAGCTTTTCTGCTGCTTGAACAACTTCGGCAATTTGTGGATCTCCTTTTTTATCACCGGCCATTAAGGCAGTCACCTTTTGCATATTTTGCGGAGAGGTAGGTTCACGATCCAACGCAAATTTTACTAAATATTTTGTGACGGTGTGCACAGCAACAACGGCGGCAACAACGCCGGTGGTCAATGCGCCTACATAGGTCAAAAGCTTTTTGCTCATACCATCTTTCCTTTCATATATAGTATATATTCCTTGCTGTCAGATGATGAAAAAATTAGCGATGCTCTCTTTCTACGTAGTCTTTACCTTTGCAAAGGCTTTTATAGGCAGGACGAATAATTTTATTTGCGGAAGCCATTTCTTCAATACGATGTGCACTCCAACCGGCAATTCTGGCAATTGCAAAAAGAGGTGTATATAGTTCGTGCGGAATGCCAAGCATATCATAAACAAATCCGCTGTAAAAATCTACATTCGGACTCACGCCCTTGAAAATTTTTCTTTTTTTCGCAATCAGCCTCGGCGCGACCGTTTCAATAGTAGTATAAAGCTTTAAATCATGCTTTTTGCCCTTCTCCTCTGCAAGCTTTTCTACAAAACTCTTAAAGACAACTTCACGAGGGTCTGAAAGGCTATACACGGCATGCCCCATGCCGTAAATGAGACCTTTTTTGTCAAAGGCTTCATGATTGAGGATTTTTTCAAGATAAGCGGCAACCTCTTCTTCATCTCCGTAGTGTCTGACATGTGCTTTTATATCTTTCATCATATGCATAACCATGATATTTGCGCCACCGTGCCGGATCCCCTTTAAGGAACAGAGAGCGGCCGCGGTGGATGCGTATGTGTCAGAACCGGCAGAGGTAACCACCCTTGTCGTAAAGGTGGAATTATTTCCGCCGCCATGCTCGGCGTGCAAAAGAAGCGCAACATCCAAAACGCGTGCCTCCAAGGCCGAATACCGCATGTCCGGCCGCAGCATGCGCAAAAAGTTTTCCGCAGTGGAAAGGGCAGGGTCGGGCCTGTGAATATACATGCTGGTGTTTTTTTTGTAATGACTAAAGGCATGATATCCGTAGACGGCAAGCATAGGGAAAATACTGATCAGTTGTATGGATTGCCGCAGGGCATTTTCGAGGCTTAAATCATCGGTTTTTTTATCATAAGAGGCGAGCGTAAGTACGCTTTTTGTCATAGAATTCATAATGTCACTGGTAGGCGCTTTCATGATAACGTCTTTCGTAAAGTTTGACGGAACACGTCTTGCCTCAGAAAGTATGCGGCAGAATTGTTCTAATTCTTGCAAAGAAGGCAACTGGCCAAAAATCAATAAGTAGGCGACTTCCTCAAATGCAAACTTTTTACCGGTACTGCCCTGGATTAAATCGGAAATGTTGTAGCCGCGATAAAAAAGTTTTCCATCGCAGGGGACTTTTTTGCCATTTTGGCAGGAAAAGGCTTGGACGTCTGAAATATTGGTCAGCCCTGCCAAGACGCCGTTGCCGTTCTCGTCCCGCAGGCCTGCCTTTACCCCATATGCAGAATAGAGTTCCCGATTAATATGGTCATGTTCCATACAAAGCTGTCCTTTTTCAGAAAAATAAGTAGTATGCAAAAAAATACCTCCTATCAAATTCAGTTTAATCTATCCGGTACATTGTATACCTTTTTTTAAAAATGCGAAATATTCAAAAATGCGCACAAACAAAAAATCTTGCGTTTACCAAATTTTAGCATAAACGTAAAAAGAAAGCATAGGATGTACAAAGAGGTGAGGACATGCAATATGAATTAGAAAATGTTTGGATTTATGCTGCAGGATTTATTTTTGCGGTTGCCTTTGTACGCGTTTTGAAAAAGCCGCTGTTTTTCCTTTTGCGCATAGCGCTCAACTCACTTTTTGGTGGGCTGCTGATGATCCTGGTAAACACATATGGCGGCAGCTTGGGATGGCATGTAGCCGTCAATCCGGTCACAGCCCTCATAAGTGGGATATTAGGGTTGCCCGGAGTTATCATGCTCATTATACTGACGCGCTTATGCGGTCTATAATGGAAAGTGCCGCCATCATGCCATCGGCCGCGGCGGACATAATGCCGCCGGCGTAACCGCTGCCTTCTCCGGCAGGGAAAAGCCCCGCAAGATTACTTTCATACTGCGCATTGCGACAAATACGCAGCGGAGAGGAACTGCGTGTTTCCGGCGCGGTAAGCAGGGCATCCGGCATGGCGAACGGTTTGATTTTTTTGGCGAATAGAGGCAACCCTTGCCGCATGGTGTCCGCAACAAAGTCCGGCAGGCAATCAGCAATATTGCCCGGAACAACGCCGCGCGCATAGGTGGGGTGCACAGAACCGAAGGCAGAGGAAGGACGGTTTTGCAGAAAATCCTCAACACGTTGGCAGGGCGCAAGATAGTTGCCGGCAATACGGAAGGCGGCCTCTTCAATTTGCCGCTGAAGTTGCACGCCGTCAAAGGGATCATGCCCAAAATCGTCCGGGGTAATGCCTACTAACAGGGCGCAGTTGGAGTTCTCCCCGTCTCTGGCATGCAAACTGTATCCATTTGTTACTACGCCACCAATTTCCGAAGCGGCAGGAATGACATATCCGCCGGGACACATACAAAAGGAATATAAGGAGCGCCCGCTGGGCAAATGCGCAACAAGCCGGTATTCAGCTGCCGGCAGGTGCGCAGCGGCGGATCCATACAGGGCATGGTCAATTACAGAACGCGGGTGTTCAATTCTGGCACCGACAGAAAACGGCTTTGCTAAAAGCGTTACATTTTTCTGCCGCAAAACAGCAAAGGTATCCCGGGCACTATGCCCGATTGCCAAGAGAATAGCAGAAGTGGGATAGACTGCATGCGATGTAACCGCTGCACAGATAGCATTGCCTTTGCAATGCAAATCTGTAAGCTGCGTATCAAAATGCACTTCGCCGCCTTGGCGGATGATTTCTTCCCGGATGCTTTTTACAACCTGCGGCAGGCGATCGGAACCGATATGCGGATGCGCTTCGTATGCAATCTCTGCAGGGGCACCGTGAAGAAGAAGGGTATCGGTTATAAAGTGCAGGAGAGGGCTTTTAATCCCTGTACCGATTTTTCCATCGGAGAAAGCACCGGCACCGCCTTCGCCAAATTGCACATTGGAGGCCGGGCTTAGGTTGCCGGTGGAGAAAAAACGCTGTAAATCCTTCTTGCGTGTTTCCACGTCCTTACCGCGTTCAAGCACAATCGGACGCAACCCGGCACGTGCCAAAACAAGTGCGCCAAAAAGGCCGGCAGGACCAAACCCCACAACTACCGGACGCACACGGCTATGCACTTTAGGAATATGAAAGGGAACAGGCGGGGTATAGGACTTGGCCGTAATGCCGCTTTTCTCCTTTACAGAAACGGCTAAAGTATAGATCCACTGCGGCGTATGGCGTGCATCAATAGAACGCTTGAGCACTTTCACAGCCTGGATATTGGTAGGTGACGTATGCAGCGCTGCTGCTGCTGCGCCAGAAAGGCTGCCGCCTTCCGGAGGCAGCTTTATTTGTATTTGAAACACAATAAAAACCCTTTCCTAAAATGGGATGGAACCGCGGCCATACTCTCGTGGCTTGCCGTTCTCAAAAACGGGGCGAGCGCATGTGGGTATTCCATAGTATCATCCATGACGCAATTCTTTCTTGTTAGAACTAAGTATAGTATACCATGGTGTAGGTTTTTTGTCAAAGAAATCCAGCACAAATCGGATTAATTTTTTATTCGTCTTGACATACGGGAAAAATCCAAGTATAATTAGGTATAAATAGAATCGGAATAAGATTCTGTTTCATAAGGAGTGTGTATACATGGCAGAAAAGAAGGGCACGGAAAAAAAGAGAACACCGGTGTCTGTTGAAGGACAAGGCGAGAAGAAAAAAGCGCTGGAAATGGCGCTGGGGCAAATAGAAAAGCAGTTTGGCAAGGGTGCGGTTATGAAGCTGGGAGACAATACCCATCTGAATGTTGATTCGATTCCGACCGGAGCACTTGGGCTGGATATTGCGTTAGGAATTGGCGGTGTGCCTCGTGGCAGAATCGTAGAAATATATGGCCCGGAATCTTCCGGAAAAACTACTGTTGCATTGCACATTATTGCAGAGGCGCAAAAGCGCGGAGGCGAGGTAGCCTTTATTGATGCTGAGCACGCATTGGATCCGCACTATGCCGGCATTCTGGGCGTAGACGTGGATAGCCTCATTGTTTCGCAGCCGGATACGGGCGAGCAAGCGCTTGAAATTGCGGAAGCACTGGCACGAAGCGGCGCGTTGGACGTTTTGGTTGTTGACTCGGTGGCGGCGCTTGTCCCGAAGGCGGAAATTGAAGGCGAGATGGGCGATGCCCATGTGGGCTTACAGGCAAGGCTTATGAGTCAGGCATTGCGTAAACTTGCAGGGGTTGTCAACAAATCCAATACAACCGCGATCTTTATTAATCAGCTGCGGCAGAAGGTGGGCATTGTATACGGCAATCCGGAGGTTACGACCGGCGGTAATGCACTGAAGTTTTATGCCTCTGTTCGTCTTGACGTTCGTAAACAGGATGTCATTAAGGTGGATGGCGTAGCAGTCGGCAACCATGTCCGTATTAAGGTCGTCAAAAACAAAGTGGCACCTCCTTTCCGCGAGGCGGAATGTGACATTATGTATGGCCATGGCATCTCCAAGGAAGGTAATGTGCTGGATTTGGCGGCAGAGTACGAAATTGTAGAAAAAAGCGGAGCATGGTATTCCTATAATGGAGAACGAATCGGGCAGGGCAGAGAAAATGCAAAAAAATATTTGTCAGAGAACCCGGAAGTGATGGAGGAAATGGAACAGCGGGTTCGCGAGAAGGCCGGCCTTATAGAGGCTGTGCCTGCAGAGGATGACGAAACGATAGAATAAGAAAGAACCATAGAAGGAGCAATGCGTATCTTGTTACACGATAGGTTGCTCCTTTTACATCAGTAGGGAGGGTGTACCATGAATTTAATTCACCTTCGTTATGCACTTGCCATCGAGGATACCGGCTCGGTGACACAGGCGGCACAACGCCTTTTTGTAGCACAGCCGAACATCAGCCGTGCCATTCGGGAACTCGAAGCCGATATTGGCATTACCCTGTTTCGCCGGACGGCAACCGGCATGGTGCCTACGGAGGAAGGCAAGATTTTTCTTCTCCAAGCAAGAGATATTGTGCGCCAGCTGGATGCCTTGGATCGAACCTATCATGGCAGTGGGGAACGGCGGCAGTATTTTGCAGTGTGCGGACACGGCGCCTCCTATATTGCCCGTGCTTTTACTGCCTTTGTAAAGGACAATGCGGTTTCCCAACCTTTTGCCTATAATTTTTGGGCAGCTACCTCCAATATGGTTACAACGTATGTTGCCCATGGGGATTCGGATGTGGGCGTCATTCGCTTTGCAGCCAATATGGAGGCAAGAGTACGACAATGGCTTTCGGCACGTGGGCTTGGAATGAACATTCTGTTTTCCACGCCGCAACAGCTCTTGGTTTCTGAAAGTTCTCCCCTGGCGGCTTTACCGGCGGTGGGGGAGGCGGATCTTGCCGGGTATGTGCAGGTGACCTGCAATACAAGACTGCATATTGATGAGAACAGAATGTTGCCGGAACAACATGTAAGCGTAGGGGATCGGGGAAGCCGCGCTATGCTGTTAAAAACCGTGCCACACACGTTTGCGATGACAACGCAAGAGGAGAGCGGAGACATGGAAGAAGGATTAGTACAGCGCCCTTTTTCAAAGAAACAGACACCGTTGAAGGATGCCGTTGTGTTCCGGAAGAAGTACACGTATTCCGAGCTGGATAAGGCCTTCCTGGCCTCCTTGCACCGTGTGATTAGCGCATATCTTTAAATATATATGTCTATGCAATATTTATATTTTACAAACGATTTGGACTATGGTATTATATTTGCGGCTGTGATAGGCGGTATATGTCGATTTTTGTAGGGAACGACGGCATGTATGGACATCCGGCCGCATGTATTATTATGGGAGTGATGAAATGGGAACCGCAGAAAGATTTGAAAAGGTTAGCGCGATTATTGAAAAGCATGGGCGCGAAGCACATAAGCTCATCCCGATTTTGCAGGAAATCCAAGAGGAGTACAGTTACTTGCCTGAAGATTTAATGCTGTATCTTGCAAAGGAAATCGGCGTGCCGGCTGCTTCTGTATATGGTGTTGCAACTTTCTATGCACACTTTACATTGGAAGCAAAGGGTAAATACATTATTAAAGTGTGTGATGGAACAGCATGCCACGTTAAGAAATCCGAAGGCATTCTGAAGGTTTTGGAAGAGGAATTAGGGCTGGATAAAAAGAAGAGAACTTCTGATGACATGCTCTTTACTCTTGAAACCGTTGCTTGCTTAGGTGCTTGCGGTCTTGCACCTGTTGTTGTTGTCAATGACAAGGTACATGGCGCAATGACACCGGAAAAGACAAGAGAATTAATCCAGGCAATCCGAAAGGAGGAAGCGGAGAATGCATAAGATAAATTTTGAAGAACGTAAAAAACAGTATTTAGCTGCGATGGAAGAGTATAAGGCACGCATTGTTGTTTGCGGCGGTACCGGCTGTATGGCAAACGGATCCGGCGAAATCCTGGAGAAGTTTAAAACAGTTGTGAAAGAGAAAGGGCTTTCTATTACGGTTGCTCTGGAAAAAGAGAAAACGGATTTCATTTTAAAGACAAGCGGCTGTCAGGGCTTCTGTCAGATGGGTCCCTTGGTAACTTTGTATCCCCAGGGCATTCTTTACGTCCATGTAAAGGCTGAGGATGTTGAGGAAATCGTAGAGCGCACCCTTTTGAAGGGCGAGATTATTGAGCGGCTTCTTTACAAAGAGAATGATGGTACAACCATTGCGGAAATGCAGAAGATTCCTTTTTACGATAAGCAGAAGAGAACCACACTGGAGCTTTGTGGCAGAATTGATGCTTTGGATATTGACGAGTATATCGCACATGGCGGTTACGAAATGGCAAAGAAGGCTGTTTTGGAAATGACTGACGATGAGATTTGCGATGAAATCTTAGCCTCCGGTCTTCGTGGCCGAGGCGGCGGCGGGTTCCCCACAGGCCGGAAATGGGCGCTGACGAAGGTTCATAAGAATGACACAAAGTACGTTATCTGTAATGGTGACGAGGGTGACCCCGGTGCATTCATGGATCGCTGTGTCATGGAGGGCAACCCCCACAGCGTCATTGAAGGTATGATCATTGCAGCCTGTGCCATTGGCGGTACAGACGGTTATATATATGTACGTGCTGAGTACCCCTTGGCAGTTGTACGTTTGCAGATTGCTGTTGAAGCTGCGCGTAAGGCAGGCATTCTGGGCAAGAACATATTCGGTTCCGATATGAACTTTGATATTAACATTATGGAGGGTGCCGGTGCATTCGTCTGTGGTGAAGAAACGGCACTGATTCACTCCATTGAAGGCATGCGTGGTATGCCTACCTCCAAGCCGCCGTTCCCGGCAGAAAAAGGCTTGTTTGGAAAGCCCACCGTTATTAACAATGTTGAAACATTGGCTACCATTCCGATTATTATGCAGATGGGTGCAGAGAAGTATGCAGCGATCGGTTCTGAAAATGCAAACGGCACAAAGACATTTGCATTAACCGGTCACGTTGCACATACCGGTCTTATCGAAGTACCGCTGGGCACAACTCTTCGTCAAATTATTGAAGAAATCGGCGGCGGTGTGATGAATGATGACGGCACACTTTGCGGCACAGACTTTAAGGCTGTACAGATTGGCGGCCCTTCCGGCGGTTGTTTAACACAAGAACATCTCGATCTGCCGCTTGACTATGATCATTTGAAGTCTGTGGGTGCAATGATTGGTTCCGGTGGTTTGGTTGTTATGAACCAGCAGACATGTATGGTAAGCATTGCACGCTTCTTCATGCAGTTTACACAGAATGAATCCTGCGGTAAATGTGTTCTGTGCCGCGAAGGAACAAAACAGATGCTTGAGCTTTTGGATGATATCATTGAAGGTCGAGGTACAGCAGAGACATTAGAGCTTTTGGAATCTCTGGCACGTACTGTACAGGCAGGCTCTTTGTGTGCACTGGGTAAAACAGCACCGAACCCGGTTCTGTCTACATTAAAATACTTCCGCAAAGAGTATGAAGCACATATCTTTGAAAACAAATGCCCCGCAGGCCGTTGCGAAGCCTTCGCAAACTATGCTATCGATCCGGAAAAGTGTAAGAGCTGCAGCCTTTGCGCTCGTAAGTGTCCGGTAGAAGCAATTAGCGGTGAAAAGGGTGTACCTTACACGATTGATACAGACAAATGTATTAAGTGCGGTGCTTGCATAGGAAACTGCAAGTTCGGCGCAGTATATAAAGGTTAAGGGGTGAACACAATGAAGAATAAAACAATAACAATTGATAATAATGTCTACCCGATCGAGAACGAGAAGAATCTGCTGGAAGCTATCCGTGCTGCAGGCATTGATCTGCCCACTTTCTGTTACCAGCCGGAACTAAGCGTTTTTGGTGCATGTCGTATGTGTATGGTTGAAGTAGAAGGGCGCGGTCTTGTACCCGCCTGCTCCACCGCTGTAATGGACGGCATGGTGGTTCGTACCAACACAAAGCAAATCCGTGATATGCGTAAGATGATTGTTGAGCTTATGCTTGCACATCACGATCAGAATTGCACAACCTGCCCGAAAAGCGGTTCTTGTAAGTTGCAGTCACTGGCGCACAAGATGGGCATTAGCAAGGTTCGTTTCCAAGATGTTGAAACCGAGATAACCATAGATATGTCCTCTAAGTCCATTGTCCGCAACAGCTCCAAGTGTGTACTTTGCGGCTGCTGCGTACGTACCTGCCGCGAGATTCAGAGCGTTGGCGCATTGGATTTTGCAAATCGTGGCTCTGATGCCAAGATCGTTTCCAACTTTGACAAGCCTATCGGTAAGGTGGAATGTGTAAACTGCGGTCAGTGCATTAAGGTTTGCCCGGTTGGCGCACTTTCTCCCAAGTATCAGATTAACGAAGTCTGGAACGAAATTTATAATGAAGATAAGACTGTTGTTGTGCAGATTGCACCGGCTGTACGTGTTGCGATCGGTGAACAGTTCGGTTATGAACCGGGCGAAGCCACCACAGGCCAGATGGTCAGCGCACTGCGCATGATGGGCTTTGACTATATTTATGATACCTCCTTCGGAGCAGACTTTACGGTTATCGAAGAAGGGAACGAATTTATCGAACGCTTCAAGAAGGGCGAAAAGCTGCCGCAGTTCACCTCCTGCTGTCCGGCATGGGTGAAGTTTGCAGAGCAGACTTATCCGGAGCTTCTGCCGAATGTTTCTACTTGCAGCTCTCCCCAGCAGATGTTTGGTGCCCTTTGCAAGGATCAGCTGACAAAGATGCTGAACATCCCGCGTGAAAAATTGGTCGTTGTATCTATTATGCCTTGCACAGCTAAAAAGTTTGAAGCTGCACGTCCCGAGTTTGCAAAGGATGGCAACCCGGATGTGGATTATGTATTAACCACACAGGAACTTGCAATGATGATTCAGGAAAGAGGCATTGATTTTAGAGGTCTTGAAATCGGTTCCTTTGATATGCCTTTCGGCTTTAAGACCGGTGCGGCAGTTATCTTCGGTACAACCGGCGGCGTAAGTGAAGCTGTGCTTCGTTATGCAGCATACAACCTAAGCGGCGGCCAGATGCCGAACGTAAAAGAGCTCCGCGGCAAAGAAGGGATTAAAACATTAGAAGTTACCTTGGGTGAGGTTACATTGCGCCTTGCTGTTGTCAGCGGTCTTGCAAATGCACGTAAGCTGATTGAGGCTATAAAGGCCGGGAAGGAAAGCTATGATCTGATCGAAGTTATGGCATGCTGCGGTGGCTGTGTAAACGGCGGTGGCCAGCCCATTTCCAAGACAAGCGACACAGTTGAAAATCGTGCGGAAGGTCTGTATAAGAATGATAAGGATCTGCAGTTCCATAGTTCTGAACAGAACCCCTACCTGCAGAAAATGTATAAAGAAGATATCGACAAGGAAAAGGCACATCACCTGTTCCATACCGGTTATCAGGAAAGACAGTACGTTACAATCGACGAAGACTAATCTTCGCATTTGAATAAACAAAAGAAAAGGACTATGATGCAACGCATCGTAGTCCTTTTTGCAACAAAAAATAATTTTATTATTGCTTTTTGCAATAATATGTGCTAAAATAGAAATTGAAAAGAAGGAAAAAGGAGAGAGAACAGAGATGGAAAGAACGTATCTTTGCATTGATCTTAAATCTTTTTATGCATCGGTCGAATGTATAGAACGCGGGCTTGACCCTTTGACCACGAATCTTGTGGTGGCAGATCATAGCCGTACGGACAAAACCATCTGTCTTGCCGTATCTCCCTCCTTAAAGGCGCAGGGCATCCCGGGCCGTCCGCGGCTGTTTGAGGTTGTGCAGAAGGTGAAGGAGGTAAACTGTAGGCGAAAGGAAAAAACGCCGCACAAAGCGTTTGTAGGTGCGTCCTATGATAAGATAGCGCTGGATACCCAGCCGGAATTAGAGCTTAGCTATATTGTTGCACCGCCAAGAATGGCGCATTATATGGAGTACAGTGCACGGATTTATCGTGTGTACCTCAACTATGTTGCGCCGGAGGATATTCATGTATACTCCATTGATGAGGTATTCATGGATATTACGGACTATTTACATACGTATAAAAGGACCGCGCACGCCCTTGCGATGGATATGATTCATGATGTATTGAAAGTTACAGGCATTACCGCAACAGCCGGGATTGGCACGAATTTGTATTTAGCCAAAATTGCTATGGATATTCTTGCAAAAAAGATGCCGGCAGATAAAGACGGCGTTCGTATTGCGGAGTTGGATGAGCTTTTGTACAGAAAATTGCTTTGGAGCCATAGACCGCTGACGGATTTTTGGCAGCTTGGCAAGGGGTACGCCGCAAAGCTGGAAAAACATAGATTATACACGATGGGCGATATTGCGGAGCTTTCTCTTTCCACGTATGGGGAGGATAAGCTGTATCAGTTATTTGGCATAAATGCAGAACTTTTGATTGATCATGCGTGGGGCTGGGAACCCTGTACGATGGCGGATATACGGTCATACCGACCGAAGGATACAAGTATGGGGAGCGGGCAGGTGCTGCAAAAACCATATAGCTTTGAAAAGGCAAAGCTTATTACAAGAGAAATGACGGAGCTTTTGGTACTTGACCTTGTAGAAAAGCATTTTGTGACTGATCAGATCGTATTAACGATTGGGTATGATGTGGAGAATCTAACAAATCCTGCTATAAGCCGGCAGTATACGGGAGAAATCGTCAAGGATCCATATGGCAGAATGGTTCCGAAGCATGCACATGGAACGGCGAATGTGGGGAGATTTACGGCTTCCACCCGGCTGATTATGGAGGCGGTCATGGCGTTATATGACCGCATTGTGCACCCGAATTTGCTTGTAAGGCGTGTGCATATCAGGGCCAATCATGTGATAAACGAGGCAGAAATTAAAGCGAACGAACGTGTACAACAGCTGAATCTTTTTACAGATTATGCAACGCTTTGCAGAGAAGAAAAACAGGAAAAAGAGCGACTCGATAAAGAACGCGCAATTCAGGAAACCACCATACGTCTGCGCAATCGCTTTGGAAAAAACGCAGTACTGAAAGGGACCAGTTTGCAAGAAGGTGCAACAACTATAGAAAGAAACCGCCAGATTGGCGGGCATAAGGCATAAGGAGGATTGACATGAGCGAAGAACGATATGCATATATGATATCTATGCCTCACCATAGGTCCAAGACGAGAAAGCCCATGACGATGATAGGTAGGGCGGCGCAGTTCGGTGCATTCCGTGCACTTGTGGGCTATGAAGAGGAGATTGCAGAAACCGGACGGTTAACAGATAAACGCATCATACTGGATGAGTATGTGCAAGCACAAATCAATCGAAAACTGCAATATTTGCATGATCGGCACATGCAGACGGAGAATGTCAGCCTTACCTACTTTGTGCCGGATGCAAAAAAAGCGGGCGGGGCATACAAAACGAAGACCGGTACAGTGCGGAAAATTAAAGTTTTTGAAGGCGTTGTGCAATTCACTGATGGGGCAGAGGTGCCTATCCATGATATTGTAGCCATTGCCGGTGAGGCTTTTGAAAAGATAGAGGAGCCCTTATAATAAGTCCCCTACGCGGCTGGTGGCACCATGCGCGCGGATATAGGCAGTCACGGTTGCTTCCGGCAAAAATTGTCCATGGGATTTTACGTGGAAAACAGCAAAATAAAGCGGAGAATAGTAGGAGAGAAGGTGCAGAAGACTATCACTCTCCTTCACGCAAAAGGTTTTCACACGTTTGGTTGGAAATGCTTTTTTCAGAACCAGCGGTGAGGTGGGAGAAGGCGCAAAGAGATAGTCAGAAAGAACGACTGCACCAATTGCCAGCATAGAGGCACTGCCTATCAAGCCAAGGCATAGGAAGAAAATGCCGAACAGCCGCGTCGAATGTCGGATTAGGCGGTTGCCGCGCATGTAGCCTATCGTTTTCCATAGGTGCAGGCGAAGCAGTCTGCCGCCGTCTAAGGGCATAGCCGGGAGAAGGTTTACAAGCATAAGGCAAAGGTTCACAGTGGAGAGCATAGGCTGATGGAAACTATAAAACAAACAACAAAGCAAAAAGCTGCCCAAAGGTCCGGCGATCAGAATATAAGCTTCGGCGGCGTAGTCTGTGCCGGACAGGCGAAGCGCACAGCCGTAGGGCAAAAGCTCCAGCCGACGAATCGGGATATGAAAGCACAGAGAAACAAAAAGATGACAACATTCATGGAGCAAGGCGGAAAAGAAGGTTGCCCAGTACAGATAAAAGTAGGGGGAAAAGAAGGATAAACCGGCCATAAAAAGAAGGCCGATATGTAAAAAAACATGACGCGAAAGACGAATAAACAAGGATAGAGACCACCTTCCAAATTTATTTAGATTATTTCAGAAAAAAAAAGGGTTTTTACGTTTTGTACAGAATACCTTTAAGAGTAATATATGTAAATAATAGAAAAATATATTTGAAAGGGGTATAAAACATGGCAAATAAGTATGTTTACTTATTCTGCGAAGGTGATGCTTCCATGCGTAACCTGTTAGGAGGCAAGGGCGCAAACTTGGCAGAAATGACAAAACTTGGGCTTCCCGTACCACAGGGCTTTACAATTTCGACAGAGGCATGCACAAAGTATTACGAGGATGGCCGCAAAATTAATGATGAAATTCAAGCAGAAATTATGGAATATATTAATAAAATGGAAGAGATTTGCGGTAAAAAGTTTGGTGACGACGAAAACCCGCTTTTGGTTTCTGTTCGCTCCGGCGCAAGAGCTTCCATGCCCGGCATGATGGATACGATTTTGAACTTAGGCCTGAATGAAAAGGTTGTCGAGGTCATGGCACAAAAGTCCGGCAATGCCAGATGGGCCTATGACTGCTACAGAAGATTTATCCAGATGTATTCCGACGTTGTTATGGAAGTCGGTAAGAAATACTTTGAGCAGCTTATCGATGCAATGAAGGAAAAGAAGGGTATTACGCAGGACGTTGACCTTACAGCAGAGGATTTAAAAGAGCTGGCTAACCAGTTTAAGGCAGAATATAAAGCAAAAATCGGAGAGGACTTTCCCTCTGACCCGAAGGAACAGCTCATGGGTGCAGTAGAAGCTGTGTTCCGCTCTTGGGATAACCCCCGTGCAAATATTTATCGTCGTGATAATGATATTCCGTATTCCTGGGGCACCGCAGTAAACGTACAGATGATGGCCTTTGGCAATATGGGTGAAACGTCCGGTACAGGTGTTGCCTTTACCCGTGACCCGGCTACCGGCGAAAAGCACCTGATGGGCGAATTTCTTATGAACGCACAGGGTGAGGACGTTGTTGCCGGTGTACGTACACCGCAAAAGATTGATCAGCTTCGCGAAGTTATGCCGGAAGTTTACGAGCAGTTCGTAGGCATCTGCAATACACTGGAACAGCATTACAGAGATATGCAGGACATGGAGTTCACCATTGAGGATAAGCACCTTTACATGCTGCAGACAAGAAATGGTAAGAGAACCGCGCAGGCCGCTTTAAAGATTGCTTGTGACCTTGTGGATGAAGGTATGATTTCCGAGAAGGAAGCTGTACTGATGATTGACCCCAGAAACTTAGATACACTTTTGCACCCGCAGTTTGATGCTGCAGCATTAAAGTCTGCTACGCCGATGGCAAAAGCACTTGCAGCATCTCCCGGTGCTGCTTGCGGTAAAATTGTATTTACAGCAGAGGATGCGAAGGAATGGAAGGCAAGAGGCGAAAAGGTTGTACTGGTTCGCTTGGAAACCTCTCCGGAAGATATTGAGGGCATGAAAGCCGCACAGGGTATTTTAACTGTTCGCGGCGGTATGACCTCTCACGCAGCCGTTGTTGCACGCGGTATGGGTACTTGCTGTGTATCCGGTTGTTCTGAAATTATTATGGATGAAGAGAATAAGCAGTTTGTATTGGGCGGCAAAACCTTCCATGAAGGGGATGCAATTTCTATAGATGGTTCTACCGGCAAAATCTATGATGGCATCATTCCTACCGTAGATGCTTCCATTGGTGGAGATTTCGGCAGAATTATGGCATGGGCTGACAATTATAGAACAATGAAGGTTAGAACCAATGCAGATACACCGCGCGATGCACAGAAGGCAAGAGAACTTGGTGCAGAAGGAATCGGCCTTTGCCGTACAGAGCATATGTTCTTTGAGGGCGATAGAATTGATGCATTTCGTGAAATGATCTGCTCTGAAAAGCTGGAGGAAAGAGAAGAAGCGCTGAATAAGATTCTGCCGATGCAGCAGGGTGACTTTGAAAAGCTCTATGAAGCACTGGAAGGGAATCCGGTTACCATTCGTTTCTTAGATCCCCCGCTGCACGAGTTTGTTCCTACAGAGGAAGAGGATATTGCGGCACTTGCAAAAGCACAGGGCAAGGATGCTGCTACGATTAAGGCAATTATCGACGGTCTCCATGAGTTTAACCCCATGATGGGGCATCGTGGCTGCCGTTTAGCAGTTACCTATCCGGAAATTGCAAAAATGCAGACAAGAGCCATTATTCGCGCTGCAGTGAATGTAAAGAAGAATCATGCAGATTGGAACCTGAAGCCGGAAATTATGATTCCTTTGATTGGCGATGTGAAGGAATTAAAGCATGTGAAAGACGTAGTGGTTAAGACAGCGGACGAGGAAATTGCAGCTTCCGGCATTGCGCTTGAATATGAAGTCGGTACGATGATTGAAATCCCTCGTGCTGCACTGACAGCGGACGAGATTGCGAAGGAAGCAGAATTCTTCTGTTTTGGAACAAATGACCTGACCCAGATGACCTACGGATTCTCTCGTGATGATGCCGGGAAGTTCCTTGATGCTTACTATGATAGCAAGATTTTTGAAAACGATCCCTTTGCTAAACTTGACCAGACCGGCGTAGGAAAGCTGATGGATATGGCAATTCAACTTGGTAAGGCTACAAGACCGACATTGCATGTGGGTATTTGCGGTGAGCATGGCGGCGATCCTTCCAGCGTAGAGTTCTGCCATAAGCTTGGCTTAAACTACGTATCCTGCTCTCCCTACCGTGTACCGATTGCCCGCCTTGCAGCAGCACAGGCAGCCATTCGCGGCTAAGCCGGGGTTGCGTTCGTGTATAAAACTTAACGTATAATAGGAGCCGTAGCAAAATGATGATGAAAAATCTTTTTGCTACGGCTCCTTTTGGGACTGGAGAAAAATCGTGCAGAATGGACAAACTGCGCCAAAGCCGCAGGCTTTGGGTCCCCGAAGGCGTACACAGGTACGTCGAGAGGCGAAGTTTGTTCCTAGCATAAAGTATTTATATTTTAAGAAATGCATGGTTTAGCGAATGTCCACCCTCACTGTTTGACTCTTATAAGGCTGATTCGCATATGCGCAAGAATCGTATGCTTTATGCGGTCTGTGCATTTTTCTACGGCCCCTTTTGCTTCATGCACGTTGAAGAGGACGATTTCTCTATAAAAAGTATAAAAACAAATGAATTGGCTTGACACAAATATAAATCTATAATAAAATTAGACTATTGGATAAGATGACCGGAAGAGCATGGAGTACATCTGCCTTTTCTTCTTCCGGCGCGAAAAAGGAAGAAGGGAAAGTTGCAATATGAACGAAACGGTGAAAAGCTTGACGACACGAAGGAGTTGCAAGAACTATGCGGACAAGCATATCGACAAGGAATGCTTGGCAGAAATCATTGAGGCAGGATTGCATGCGCCTTCAGGGATGAATCGGCAAACCGCTATTTTTGTTGCGATTTCAGATGAAGAGGTGGTGGAAAAGCTTTCTAAAATGAATGCCGCAGTGCTTGGAGTGCAAACAGATCCCTTTTACGGTGCAAAAGATGTGATTGTGGTGTTGGCAAAAAAGGTTGGCACTTATATTTATGACGGTAGCCTTGCTATGGGAAATCTATTAAATGCCGCGTGGAGCATGGGGATTGGCTGCTGTTGGATTCACAGAGCACTGGAGGTTTTTGAAACCGAAGAAGGAAAGGCATTGCTTCAGGAATGGGGGATAACAGACGAGGTGGAAGGCATCGGCTTTTGCACATTGGGATATGCAAAAGAGGAAACAAAAGGCAAACCTGTTTTACCGGATCGGGTGAAATTTATATAATACGAAAAGAGGAAAAATATGGATAACTTTCTATACGAAACACCGACAAAAGTGTACTTTGGCAAGGAACAGCACAAGGAAGTCGGCAGAATTATCAAAGCATATGGAGCGAAAAAGGTTCTCATCCATTATGGCGGCAAATCAGCAATGCAAAGCGGTCTTTTAAATTGTGTAAAAGAGTGCCTTGCTGCGGAAAATATTGCGTATATCTGTTTAGGCGGCGTTGTGCCAAACCCGGAGCTTTCTCTCGTGCGTGAGGGAATTGCTTTGTGCCTTGCGGAAAATGTAGATTTCATTTTGGCAGTCGGCGGCGGTTCGGTCTTGGATTCTGCAAAGGGGATTGCAAACGGTGCGGCAAATCCCACAATGGATGTTTGGGATTTTTCAATACGAAAAGCAGAACCGCAAAAAACCATACCAAAAGGCTGTATTCTGACATTGGCGGCAGCCGGGTCTGAAATGTCGGCCTCCTGCGTAATTACCAATACGGAAACGGGCATGAAATGCGGCTATAACAGCATTTGCAACCGAATGAATTTTGCAATTTTAAATCCGGAGCTTACCTATACAGTCAGTCCCTATCAAACCGCATGCGGCATTGTAGATATTGCAATGCATACAATGGAACGGTATTTTTCTGTGGGAACTGACACCTATCTGACGGATTCGATTGCGGAAGCAGTGATAAAAAGCGTGTACAAGTCCGGTCAAGATTGTTTAAAGGCGCCGACCAATTATGCGGCGAGAGCGAACATGATGTGGGCATCTTCTTTGGCGCATAATGGCCTTACAGAGTGTGGAAGAAATGTGGTGATGGCGGTACATCAGCTGGAACATGAGGTTTCCGCCATGTATCCGGCAGTTGCCCATGGCGCAGGACTTGCAGCACTTTGGGGAAGTTGGGCACGGTTTGCCTATCCGGCCAACAAGCCGAGATTTGTACAGTATGCAAAAAATATTTGGGGTATCGATAATGCATCTGAGGATGCGGCAATACAAGAAGCGATAGCCAAACAGGAAAAATTATATCAATCCATCGGCATGCCCATTTCCTTGCGGGAACTTGGGGTAAAACCGGAGGATTTAGAAACGCTGGCCAATAAGTGCAGCCGTGATAAGACACGGGTTTTGACAGGGTATTGCAAAATCGGCTATGCGGAAATGCTGGATATTTACAAAAGGGCATATTAAACAAACGAGGCCGGACGGCCTCGTTTCAGACTGTCGAAAAACTCGGTCTACCACAAGCAAAGTATATATTGCATTTAAAAAGTAGACTTCTGTGTCCTTCAGCGCAGCGCATATCAAAATGGTAAGGGGCCGTAGCAAAATGCACAGACCGCATAAAGCATACGATTCTTGAGAATATGCGGAAAAGCCGTATAAGAGTCAAAAAGTTAGGGTGGAAATTCGCTAAACCATGCATTTCTTAAAATAAAAATGCTTGATGCTATGAACAAACTTCGCCTCTCGACGTACCTGTGTACGCCTTCGGGGAACCCAAAGCCTGCGGCTTTGGCGCAGTTTGTCCATTCTGCACTATTTTTCTCCAGCCCCAAAAGGAGCCGTAGCAAAAAGACTTTTATAAATCATTTTGCTACGGCTCCTTGTGTTTTTTACGAATATAAACTCTACCGTACCATCGTACGCCGACGAATTTACATTCGCAAAATATACCTTCGTTTTTCAACCTCTGACCAGCGTGTCGACTTTATCGACACGCTGAAACGAGGCCGGACGGCCTCGTTTTTTCTGTAACGCACTACGCAGTGTACATTTTTTGCATGTATTCCGCGGCTTCTTGACGAATCGCAGGAATATGCATGCGGTTTTCCATATAATCTTTATATGCTTCCGTACGCCATGGTTCAATAGGCATAGAAAGCTGTGACGACAAAAAGGCATCGGCCCGCTCGCTGTCTTCCGGGGAAATGCCTTGACCGGCTAAAACATTCATTTCTACATAATACAGATGCGTTAATCTTTTTGATACTGCAGTGCGAAGATCACTATATGGGTTTTTGGGGGACAAATCTTCTTCTATGCCGAATCTACGTACAAAATCCTTTTCCGCAGGCGTGATGCTGGCATCCCACATGGGCAGCGTTGGGTTATGAATGCCCTGTGCGCATAAAATCGCATGCGCCATAAGAATATGGCCAATATTGCCGGGATGCACCCTGTCAGGCCCGATGATGGTAGGGATCATACGCTTGTCGTTGATAGCAGAAAGCGTTTTATGTATGTCTAAGGCCGGGGAGTAGGTTGCCATAATGTGAGAAGCTGCCTGTCGAAGGGCATCGTTATATCCTTTATATAAAGGTGTCTCTAAAGCCGTAGATTCTTCATGTGGCGTTGGCGTCATAAAACAATGGGGAATGGACGAGAGAAGTCCATCCAGAGCCGCAAGGTTCTCTGCATATTTCACCTGCTGCAACTGTCTTTTTTTCAATAGACTTTCCGTAACGTTGGCACTATCCGCGTAGAGCGAACGACCAAGGTCATTCATACCAAGCATTACGGTAGCGGCCGTCGGCTTTCTGGAGGCGACCAGTGTTTCAAAATTATCTAAAATTGTTTTCGCACTGCCACCCGGAATATTGGCATTATAAAAAAGAATCCGTTTTTCGGGAAAGTGCAATACATAATAGTCTATCAGAATTCTTGTGTATTTTTCTGCCGCCGTAATACTATCCCCAATAAAAAGAACAATATCACCGGCTTGCCATTTTTGAATTTCCATCATACATACCCTCCATGATTAAAGCATACCACGTTCGGCCATACTATAAAAATGGCCTTTTCCTACAATAATATGATCAATTACCGGTATATCCATTTCGCCAAAGGTTTTGACGAGCTTTTTTGTAAGCGCAATATCATTTTCCGAAGGAGAAACAGCACCGGCCGGATGATTATGCACCAAAACAATGTGATGCGCACGATACAGAAGGGCACGCTCCACAACCTTGCGCACATCCACATTCGCGCGGTAGGCAGAACCGGATTCAACTTTACAAAAGCTATTTACATAATTGGAAGGATCCAAGCAAATCAGGTAAAAACCTTCCTCGGTTTGATCGCCAATCATATCGACAGCATAGGTGCCCACTTCTGCAGAATTAGAAAGAAGTGGTTTGGCAGCCCATTTGCTTTTGGAATACAGCTTCATGCAATCCTTTACAAGATGAAAAAAGACGGCGCTCTCCTTGCCAATGCCGGATACTTGCTGCAAATTTTCGATATTCGCATCCAAAACACCGCTGAATGACCCAAAAGTATTTAAAAGCGCATGGGCAATACCATTCGTATCTGCGCGTGGTTTTACATAAAACAAAAGCATCTCCAAGACCTCATGCGGCGCAAAGCCGTCAATGCCATTTTGAAGATACCTATTTCGCATTCTTTCCCGATGTCCCTCGTGAATGGAGAACCCCACCTTTCTTTATGGATAATAAAAAAGTACGATCCGTTGACCGTACCGTTTGGTGACCCCAAAGGGAATCGAACCCTTGTTTTAGCCGTGAGAGGGCTACGTCCTAGGCCGCTAGACGATGGGGCCATAACAACGTATATTATAGCAGTTTAGGTGTACTTTGTCAAGCAATTTTGTAAAAAAAAATAAAAAGTAGCCCGGTCAAGCGGGACCGGGCTTTTTGGGCGGCTATTTCACCTTAAAAATCCGTTTTAATATGCCACCTAAAAACTTTGGCGCTTTCCATATGACTACCTGCAAGAAACACACCCCCTTCTGCTCAATCGCTGCTAAAAAAGCACCAACCGATGATGATTAGCATAATGGTTTCAATAATTGCTAATATCCACAGAGGCAAGGCGGCTGCTAATAGAGCGCCTATAGAAAAAGATAGAATGATGATACCAACAGCTCTTCGTTTACCGCACATATTTATGTACACCTCCGTTTAGTAACATACTATGCAGAGGATTTGACTATGGTGTCTACTGATTGACAAATATTTTTGAAGGTACATAAATATTTGGCGAGGCAGGTGATTTTTTCTCTAACAGCCAATCGCCTGCAAGCTGCATGGCACAACGACCCATTTCGTAGGCATCGCTAATGGAAAGCAAGCGAATGAGTCCGCTGTTTAAATACGTTGCGTTCCCCGGAGGATTTTCGTAGCCAATGCAGATGACGTCCTTACAAAGGCCCAATTTACAAAGGGCAAGAGAGGCGTAGGGGGTGACACCTGTTCCGCAATACAGGCAATCGAAAGAGCCTATGCCTTTGGCCTTTATGGAACGGGCGATGACGGAGGCAAAGGGAGATGAAATAGCCTCAAGCGTAATGGAGTCAACAATCGAAACACCGCTTCCCTCCAGAGCTTTTGCAAAGCCCGCAGAACGAAGCTGTGCGCCGAGCCCGTTATGCACATGGAGCGCAAGAATCCGCTTGCGGTTAGGCTGATACTGTAAAAGTGCACGGCCGAGGCGCATACCGTCTTTAAAATAGTCCCCTCCTATTGTGGCTAAATGGGGTGCATCCAATCCTTCGCTTACACATATCACAGGCTTTTCGGCGGCCAAAACAGCAATTCTTGCTTTGACCTCTGCCATGGTTGGCGGTGCGATAATCAAAGCATCCATATTTTCCATGTAGTCAATGGCATAAATAGATTCGCGCCCGACACCCATAGAAGAAAAAAACGCGAAGTGCGCATCCAAAGCATTCGGCACTGAGGACTCTAATCCATGACATAGTGCATCCCAATAGTAAGAAGGCGTGCATGGCAAAACAACACCGACAGTCGGCTTTCGCCCTACTTTGGCACGGGGCACAATGCCCATTGACAAGGCGGCGGCCAAGACACGTTGGCGTGTTCGCGCATCCACACCTTTTTTATGGTGAATGGCCTTATAGGCAGCGGATAAACTAATATTACATTGTTCTGCAATTCTCTTAATATTCATGCTTTCAGTATAGCAAAAAAATGCTTCTATTAAAATATATATGTTGCCTAAAAATCAGAAGAATTATTGTGTAGTTTGTACATGTTAATAGAAGGAGACCTAAGCTATAATGTTACAAAAGGGGGGTTGAGTATGGCATATATCATGAAAAATATGACTGTGGAGGAAATGAACCATCTGGACACAAAAACGGTGATTATTCCAATTGGGGTTGTGGAACAGCATGGGTATCATCTGCCGCTTTCTACGGACATATACAATGCAGAAAAACCGCTTGAACTTGCAGGAGAACGTCTGCATGCATTGATTGCGCCAACGGTAAATTACTGCTATTCCGGCGGTACGCTTCGCGGGACGGTGAATGTATCTCCAAATGTATTCGGGTTGTATGTGACAGATATTTGCAAAGAGTTTATGCGGATGGGTTTTAAAAATATTATTCTGTTCTTAGGACATGGCGGAACGGATAATGAAATTGCCTTGCGTCATAGTCTGCAAATGCTAATGAACAGCGCGGAGAAAAACGATGTTACAGTTTCCTTGGTTACGGTATGGTCCATAGCACCGACATGGTTCTATGAACAGAATGGAGAACATGATTTCCATGCCGGACGGACAGAAACTTCGCTCATGAAATTCTGGGCACCGGAGCTTGTCCGGGAACGCATTGCAATGGATGAACCGGAAATTGCGAAGAATATGCGTTCCGATCAGGATTGGTATGCAATGGAAACCCGCGTGGTTGATCATGCGTTTGTTGTACCGAACATAAGACAAAGGGAAGAAATAGAGGTGGGTGTTATGGGATTTCCGGAGCTTGCCTCGAGGGAATTAGGCGAAAAAATCGCCAATGAAATGGTAGAGGGTATTATCGCATACGTCGACATGTTAAATCAAAAAAATGGATGACGAATAGAAAGGAGTATTGAAAATGGGAAAGCAAACAACAGATTTTCGTTACAACACAGGAGCGACCAAAGTACCGTGGGCTGCGGTAGGTGAAAATTACAATGCACAGGATTTAATGCAGATTATCGAGTTTTTAATGCAGGGCGAGGGCAAGGAATATGAGGAGGCCATTGCGGCAGTTCGGGAGAACATTGAGCGTTTAGGCGCAATTTCCCATTCGCCCGGCAAGTTGTCATTAGGCTCTAAGGTTGAAGAAGCAGAAGCGGCTTGCGATCGATACCTCCGTCAGCCGGGCAGCCTTTTTGTTACCAACGCAACCGCCGGCTTTGAAATTGCATATAAATATGCAAATCTTAAGCCTGGCGATGAAGTCATTGTTCCGGCAATTACGTTCGTTGCTACCATGGCATACCCGCTGGCTGTCGGGGCAAAGCTTGTTTTTGCAGATGTAGATCCCCGCACCATTAACATGGATCCGGCAGATGTTGCCCGTAAGATTACGGACAAGACAAAAATGATTGTTCCGGTACATATCGGCGGCTATCCGGTAGATATGGATCCGATTATGGAACTTGCCAGAAAGCACAATATTTTAGTGCTGGAAGATGCAGCCCATGCGTTCGGCGCAATGTACAAAGGCCGCATGGTTGGCACAATTGGCGACTTTGGCGGCTTCAGCTTCCATGAAGTCAAGAATATCACATCCTTCGGCGAAGGCGGTATTTTAACGACCAGCATACCCGGCTTTGCCGCCGAGATGAAGAGAGCACGTTTCCTCGGCCTTGACTTTACAAAGCCGATTAAGGATTGGCTTTATAATATTACCCCTATTCCCGGCAAAGAGAAGCCGTTTGTGGCAGGCAACAGCTCGACAACAGAAATTCAGGCACTGGGGCTGTCGCTGCAGATGGAAAGAAATGAAAAGATTATCGCAGAGCGTCGCGCTGCTGCCGAGTATTTAACCAAACGGTTTGCAGAAAATGATGCGATTATTCCGCAGAAGGTACAGGAGAAGGATATTCAACCAACTTTCCATTTGTACCTGTTGCAGATTGATCCGCAGAAGGCAGGCGGCAATGTGCAGACTTTAAAGAAAAAATTAGAGGAGAAGAGCGTTACCAACATTCCGCACTTCGGCCCATTGTATCGCTTTGCAATTGTAGAGCAAATGGGATATGATGCAGACGAGATTGCCAAAACCTGCCCGGTTTGTGAGGAAGTATTCTACAACCGCTTTACCCATTTGCCGCTTTACGGATTAAATGAGGAACAGCTGGTTTATATGGCAGATGCTGTTTTGGAAGCCGTTGCAGAAATGCAGGCCGGCAAATAAACCTTGCGGAACCATCGGCAATTTGTACTATAATACAAACAAGCAGGAGCCGTAGCAAAATGATGATTCAAAATCTTTTTGCTACGGCTCCTTTTGGGGCTGAAGAAAAATAGTGCAGAATGGACAAACTGCGCCAAAGCCGCAGGCTTTGGGTTCCCCGAAGGCGTTGCACATCATGGCGGAGTATGCTTTTTATAAAAATCTACATACTTTCTGCAAGAAAATGGAAAAAAGGCTTGACATTTTAATGAATAAGGTTTATAATAAAGCAGGTGACTGGGTGTAGCGCAGTTTGGTAGCGTGCTTGAATGGGGTTCAAGAGGCCGGGAGTTCAAGTCTCCCCACTCAGACCAAAAGACGTGGACAATATAGATGCTATCTATATTGTCCTTTTTCATGTAGCTTTTGCTTGATTTTATAAAATGTATTATTTTGCATTTGGAAAGTGGGATAAAATGTTAAAACTGATTGTATGTATCATTGCGGGTTTTGGTGCAGGGCTTGGCACGGGTCTTGCAGGCATGTCGGCAGCGGCGGTTATTTCGCCAATGCTCATCATGTTTTTGCATGCACCGGCCTACGAGGCTATCGGTATAGCGCTTGCATCCGATGTATTAGCGTCTGCGGTCTCTGCTTATGAATATGGCAAGCAAAAGAACATAGATATAAAAAACGGATTGGTCATGCTATTTACCATCATGCTTTTTACATTGGCAGGAAGTGTTTTGTCATCGAATGTAGAAAACGGAACAATGGGTACATTCTCGGTGTTTATGACCATGATGATGGGAATCAAATTTATCATTAAGCCCGTTATGGTTACCAAAGAGGGTATGGCAACAAAAGAGGCCAAGACAAGGTTTATGCAATCTATCTTTTGCGGTATCGTAATAGGACTGATTTGCGGTTTTGTAGGGGCAGGTGGTGGCATGATGATGCTTATGATTTTGACAACTGTGCTTGGATATGAATTAAAAACCGCTATCGGAACAAGCGTGTTTAATATGACTTTTACAGCCCTCGTGGGAGCGGTATCGCATTTTATTATTGGTGGGAAACCTGATTTGTTCTTACTGGTTGCCTGCATAATCTCCACGCTTGTGTTTGCAAGAATAGCCGCTAAATTTGCAAACATTGCATCGGCTAAGACGCTGAATCGTTCGCTTGGCGTTGTCCTTACAGTTTTGGGCGTTGCAATGCTGTGTATGAAAATATTTGCATAATAAAGATGCTCTTTTGTTATTGCACTTAAAAAGAGAGTGTATAATAAGAGTGGAATTTTTAATATCGTGGTGGGGCAATGCAGACAGATCGTAAAGAGGTTATTATGCGCAACAGCGAGATTTGCTTGATGCATAAAATGTATTGACAACTGTTCTGACTTTGATTATAATGAATGAAAACAAACTCATGATGAGGTAGACTACATCGAGAGCATTCATGTATTCTAAGCTGAATATCAGAAAGAGGAGTAAAATATGAAACAACTTTTAGATTCACTGCATTTGCCACGGCTTCTAACATTGCATAACAATGAGGCAGTAAAGAGCCAAGAAGACTGGGAAAAACGTCGAGAAGAAATAAAAGAAATTTTACAAAGAGAAGAATATGGGTATCTCCCGCCTGTAATCCCTTTTGAAGTCAAAACGCAGGAAGTTTTGGATAAACAATTTTCAGGATATGTGAGATGGGAGAAACTGAAATTTTCTTTTTTGAATCATGCAAAAAAACATGATGTGCCTGTAAATGTGTTTTATCCCGAAAATGTACAGGGAGCTATTCCTTTTATCGTGTTTTTGAATTTCAGTTCTGACATTCCGGATAAGTATTTTTACGTTGAGGATGTTCTGGAGAAAGGATTTGGGGTGGCGGCATTTTGTTATAAAGACGTGACTGCGGATTCTGACAAATGGGACGGCCTTGCACAGGTTTTATATGACGAAGAGGAGAAAACAAGCACAACCGCAGGCAAACTGATGATATGGTCCTATATGGCGCAAAGAGTTATGGACTATCTACAGGGAGTGCATTCTGTCGATAAAAAGAATATAGCTGTTATGGGACATTCCAGGCTTGGAAAAACTGCGCTTTTAACAGCAGCGCTGGATGCGCGATTTGCTTTTGCTTGTGTGAATAATTCAGGGTGTTGCGGAGCGGCGATTTCAAGGGGGAAAAGCGGAGAAAATATTGAAGCGATTACAAATAGATTTCCGTTTTGGTTTTGTGATGAATTTAAAAAATATGCGAACAATGAATTTCATATGCCATTTGACCAACACTTTTTAATGGCTCTTGTTGCGCCACGAAAAGTTTGTGTCGGAACAGCGCAAAATGATTTATGGGCAGATACAGATTATCAGCAGCTTACATGTATTGCAACGGATGAGGTTTACAAAATATATGGAGAGCAAGGGTATATTGGAGAGTATGCATCGGTCGCTCCGGAAACCTACTATACAAAGGGAAATATAGCCTTTTTCAGCAGGACCGGTGAACATTTTTTGAGTGTTCGTGATTGGAGAGTATACATGGAGTATATTCGTTCACATAGGAATCGGTAAAGACGGTAAAAGTATAGACGAAACGAGTTTTTTGCTGTTTAATAAACGCAAAATAATATAATGGAAATCATTTTATGAAGTTTGATGGAAAAGTAGCAGTGATTACCGGGGCAGCTGAGGTATTGGATTTGTAACCGTAAAGGCCTTTTCGGAAGAGGGGGCAACTGTTGTATGGAACGTTGACAGCTTGATGCGAACATAATTTAGTGTTTGGCCATCTAAACAATATTGAATTTTGAAAAACTCCCATTGGTTTGGTTTACATGCAACAAAGGGGCCGCAGCAAAATGCACAGACCGCATAACGCATACGATTCTTGAGAATATGCGGATCAGCCTTATCAGAGTCAAAAAGCTAGGGTGGAAATTCGCTAAACCATGCATTCCTTAAAATAAAAATGCTTTATGCTATGAACAAACTTCGCCTCTCGACGTACCTGTGTACGCCTTCGGGGAACCAAAGCCTGCGGCTTTGGCGAAGTTTGTCCATTCTGCACTATTTTTCTCTAGCCCCAAGGGGCCGCAGC
>JAQXGO010000020.1 GCA_029006755.1 Clostridia bacterium
CAGCCCCAAAAGGAGCCGTAGCAAAAAGATTTTGAATCATCATTTTGCTACGGCTCCTTTTATTGCTTATCTTTATCGTTCTTCTCTAAAATATGGAAGTCCCAGAGAGGCTGGTGGCTGATTCTCCTTTTTATTGCGGATACTGGTCAGTATCAACACTATAATGGTTACCACATACGGCAGCATGTTAAAAATGGCTACCGCACTCCGGCTAAGGCCGGAAATATAGGAATATGCGATATACAGGCCGCCAAACAGGAACGAACCCCAAATGCCGATATTCGGCTTCCAAAGCGCAAAGATAACCAGCGCTATCGCAAGCCAACCTCTGTCACCAAATCCTCCATTTGTCCAAGAACCACCCGTATAGTCCATAATAAAGTATAGACCTCCAAGACCTGCGATAGCGCCGCCAATGATGGTTGCCAAGTACTTATACTTCGTAACATTGATTCCGGCCGCATCCGCAGTAGCAGGGTTTTCTCCCACTGCACGTAAATGCAGGCCTGCCCTTGTTTTCTTTAAAAACCACGCGGCCAAAATTGCAATCATGACAGCTAAATAGGCAAGAAAGCCATAAGAGAAGAAAATCGTACCTACAGCGCCCAAATCATCTGCAAAAGGCACTGTCGTCTTAAAATAATCCGCCGTTAACTTGACAGACAGGTTGCCGCCGTCTGCGAAGATTTTTGTGAGCGAACCCCCAAAAAAGTCGCCAAAGCCGATTCCAAAGGTAGTAAGCGCAAGGCCGGTTACGTTCTGGTTTGCACGCAGGGTAATGGTTAAGAACCCATAAATCAGCGCCGCGATGGCTGCACCCAAAATGGCAGAAAGCAGCGGAATTAAAATGCAAAGAAAGGGCAACGGATTTGCAACTGCATTTTCGTACAAGTACGCACCAATAACGCCGCAGCTACCACCCATATACATAATACCCGGGATTCCCAAGTTTAAGTTGCCGGATTTTTCTGTTATAATTTCTCCCGTTGCACCAAACAAAAGGGGAATACCCTGCACAATGGATTTATTGATAATGGTTGCAAACATTTTTACGCCTCCTTATTGTGCTTTGCACGAAAATGAATCTTATAATGAATAAAGAATTCACTGCCGATGATAAAGAACAGAATAATGCCGGTCAGTATATCCGATACAGATTCGTTGAGCTGAAATACAGTCGCAATCTCGCTGGCTCCTCGTTCCAAAAAGATAATCAGGAATGAAGTCAGCATCATAAAAATCGGATTAAACTTTGCAAGCCATGAGACCATGATGGCTGTAAATCCCATACCCCCAACGGTATTTGTTGTAATGGTATGATCCGTCCCGGCGACCAACAAAAGTCCCGTAACACCGCACAATGCGCCAGAAAGTGCCATCGTACGCAGAATTACCTTTTTTACATCGATGCCGATATATTTTGCTGTACTCTCGCTTTCGCCCACAACGGAAATTTCATAGCCATGTTTGCTATACTTTAGGTAAATATACATCATTACCGTCAGCACAAGAACAATCAGAATGTTCAGCAGATATTTTTGGCCAAACAATTCCGGCATCCAACCTGCTTCCGTCGCACGATTGATTACACCCACCGTATTGGAATCCTTCGGATTTTCCCAAAACACGATGCAGAAGGATACAAGCTGCATGGCAACATAGTTCATCATCAGTGTAAATAGCGTTTCATTCGTATTAAACTTTGCCTTAAAGTAAGCAGGAATAACACCCCAAAGAATACCGGCCAAAATCGATGCAATTGCCATAATCGGAATGAACAGATACACGGGAAGGCTCTTCCCAAAGTAAATCATGCAAGCTGCTGCAGCCAATCCTCCCACTAACGCCTGTCCTTCGGCGCCAATGTTCCAAAAGCGCATTTTAAAAGCCGGTGTAACTGCCAAGGATATACAAAGCAGCATGGAGAATCTTTGCAGCGTATTCCATATCTTTCTGCTTGTCCCGAAGGTGCCTTGAATCATGGAGGAATACACACGAATCGGATCATACCCGGTTAAAAGCACAATCACAAAAGCGCACAAAATCAATGCAATCACAACGGCCAGAAGGCGCACTGCCCATGACTTATACCAAACTAAATCGTCTCGTTTTACTACATGCATAAGGGGTTCCCGTACGATTTTTTCGTGATTTTTCATGCCTCTTGCGCCTCCTTTTGTAACTTCGTCATCCGCAGACCGATTTCTTCTTTTGTGGTCTTTCTTGCATCCACAATGCCATTGATTTTTCCGCCGCAAAGAACCATGATTCGATCACATAGTTCTAAGAGCACATCCAGATCTTCTCCGACCAAAATAACGGCAACACCGCGCTTTTTCTGCTCGTTTAAAAGATTATATATCGTGTACGAAGAGTTGATATCGAGCCCGCGCACCGGATAGGCTGCCATCAAAACGGTAGGCGAGGATGCAATCTCACGGCCAACCAAAACCTTTTGTACGTTTCCGCCGGAAAGCCTACGAACCGGTGTATTCGCATCCGGCGTTACAACTTCCAGGCGATTGATAATATCCTCGGCAAGCGTTTTCGGTGCTTTTCTCTCAAGAAATGCTCCCTTCCCCTTTTGATAGCTACGAAGCATCATATTATCTACAATATCCATATTGCCTACAAGTCCCATTCCCAGTCTATCCTCCGGCACAAAGGACAATCGCACGCCCATATCGCGAATTTGTACAGGCGATTTATCGCAAAGGTTTTCAATTTCTCCGGTTTTGGGATCGATATATAGGATCTTACCCATTTCAATATGTTGCAGGCCGGCAATGGATTCCAGTAGTTCTCGCTGCCCGCTGCCCGCTATACCGGCAATACCCAAAATCTCTCCGGCACGTGCAGTAAATGACACGTCCTTCAAAACCGGCACGCCTTCACGGTTCATGCAGTTAATATGCTCAACAAGCAACCGATCTGCTACATTCTCCGGTTCGCTGCGATCTATGTTTAATGAAACCTTCTTGCCAACCATCATTTCCGTCAGTTTATTTTCATCCGTTTCTGCCGTTTTCACGGTGTCAATATACTCGCCTTTACGAAGAACCAGCACACGATCAGAAATTTCCATAACCTCATTCAGCTTATGGGTAATAATAATAATGGCTTTTCCGTCATTACGCATGTTCCGCAAAACTTCAAACAGACGTTCTGTTTCCTGCGGTGTCAAAACCGCTGTCGGTTCATCTAAAATAAGTATATCTGCACCGCGATACAAAACGCGAATGATCTCTACTGTCTGTTTTTCCGAAACAGACATTTCATAGATTTTTTTTTCTGGGTCAACGACAAAGGCATATTTGCTTGCTATTTCCTGCACGCGTTTTTCTGCCGCCTTGATATCAAACTTATCTTCATTGTTAAGACCCAAAATTATATTTTCAGTAGCCGTAAACACATCCACAAGCTTAAAGTGCTGGTGAATCATTCCGATTTTATGATCAAAAGCATCTTTCGGAGAGCGGATTACCGCCTCCTCCCCATCAATGAGAATTTCACCCTCGTCCGGGAAGTAGATGCCGGAAATCATATTCATCAGGGTTGTCTTTCCGCTACCATTTTCACCTAAAATGGACAAAATTTCGCCCTTATTCACCTGCAAGCATACATTCTTATTTGCGACAACGCTACCAAATGTTTTCGTAATATTTTTTAGCTCCAGTGCAGTTTTCGTTTCCATTTTGCCTCCCCTGTTTCATAAATGAAAACACCTCATGCAGGGCATAACTTGTCCTGCATGAGGTTATCTTCTCTGTAAAACTATTTCAAGGTTATACCATCAATATCAATATCAAAGTAAGGAGCAGAACGCTTCTCGGATTCGTGGAAGTAACCATCCGCAACAACTTCTGTGTCCGGCGTGAATGCTTCGTCAGAATCGACATCAGCCATGTAAGAATCAATCTTTGCGCCCTTTACAGTAAATGCATCTGTTGCAAAAACTTTAAGATCGCCGGAGATCAGTGCTGCCTTAACTTCTTCCAGCTTTTCAGCTGTGCCTGCTGCTGCAACCTTATCATTAAGACCGAGGATCTGTACAACATCATCCTTAAGACCGCCGCAGTAGTCCTGTGTAATTGCTGTCTTATTCTGTACAGAAGTAACAAGGTGCTTGAAGTATGGTGCCCAGTTAATCTTAGAAGAAATCAATGCTGTGTTCGGGCCCCATTCTCTTGTATCTAAGTTATAGGATACATTAGGAACGCCTGCTTCTTCACAAGCCTTTGGTGCACCTTCAGAGTCAGCATGCTGGCTGATTAATACGCAGCCGCCTGAAATCAAAGCATTTGCTGCTTCTTTTTCTTTAGCAATATCAAACCAAGAGTTTGTAAACTTAACATCCATAGTTACGTTCTCACAAACAGAACGTGCACCGAGGAAGAAAGAAGTGTAACCAGACTTCACTTCTGCATAGGGGAATGCGCCAACATAACCCATCTTTGCTTCTTCTGCTTTGATTTCGCCCTTTTCGATCATTTCGTTCAGCTTCAAACCGGCTGCAACACCAACGAGGTAACGGCCTTCATAGATGGATGCAAATGCGTTAAAGTAGTTCGGCAGGTTTTCTGTGTGTGCCTTTGTACCGGTTGCATGTGCGAAAACAACATCAGGAAATTCCTTTGCAGCCTGAATCATGAAATCTTCATGACCAAAGCTATCTGCGAAAACAATGTTACAACCTGCATCAACGAGAGAAGCTGCAGCTTCATAACATTCGCTGGATTCAGGAATGTTTGTCTTAATCATAACCTGATCGTCAGAAAGACCAAGTTCTTCCTTTGCAGCTTTTGCTGCATCAATAAAGTTTCTGTCATAAGTTGAGTTTTCATCATGCAAGCAGATAAAACCAATCTTAACGTTAACCTTTGCAGCGTCATTTGACGGTGCACCCGTTTCCTTCTTGTCACATGCTGTGAACATAAAGCAGGAAACGACCATTACAACTGCAAGTACGAGTGTGATTACCTTTTTCATATTTCTTCTCCTTCTGCACTATGGCATAATTTTATTTATAAAAAATTCCTTTTTTATAACAAAGCCAATGCCGTACGACAAATTGTATATGTATAGCCGAAAAAAATAAACATACTTCTTTGCAGAAATATGTTTACCAATATACGCCGCAAATGCTTGAGCTTATCCCAATAGTCGCACCTTGGCGTTGCGGTAGAAACACTCGGGCCATACATCCGAGCCTATATTGGTAAACCTTCGACTTCTTTCGACAGCAAAAAGTATACCATATAAATTCCGGTTTGTCAACTATTTAATTATTTTTTTTAATTCTTCATGCGATAACACAAAAAAGGGCATCCCTTTCGGGATGCCCCTTCATTACCTATTAACCGCGCTCTTTGGATTAACCCATTAAGCCTGCGGCTTTTCCGGTGTTGTGATTCTGTATGCAACAACATCAGATACTACATCATCATATACACGTACGAATACGTAGTAACCAACTTTGTCATAAGCCTGTGTTGCATCAAGATCACTGTAAGAGAACTTATTGGTGTAAGTTACGTTTGTTCTTGTCAGGTTTGCTTCGTAGAAGCTTACGCCATTGCCGTTCATCTTCAGGCCGAGAACATCGCCATCACCTGTGAAGGTTGTGCCGTCTTCAGCCATGCTCGGGAAGTCTGTTGCGATGCTACCTGTGAGAGATCCATCAGCAACGATAGAACCGAACTCGAGGATACCGCCGCTCTTCTTAGCCTTAGCATAACCGAAGAATACATCTGTGTATTCACCGATATTATCAACGGATGCCATAACATCATTGTTATCAATTAATGTTTTCGCAGCGGCTGTTGTGAACAGAACTGCTACATTGTTGATTGCATTCTCAGCATCTAAGCTAAAGAGAACAACATCACCAATTGTCGGGTTGTACAGTGTGTCTGCTACAACTGCGAACTCATTAGTTGGATCGCACAATTTTGCGCCGTCTTCAGCGATAAGAGCTTCAACAGCTTCGCCGTTCTGGTAGCCGTAAATCTTTGTACGTGTGTCGCCGTCTTCTGTTCTAACTTCAGCAACGTCTGTAACAAGAAGAGCCTTTGTGCTTTCAACGATTGTAGCTTCAGCGCCGATTGCAAGAACGATGCTCGGTGTGTTGCCTTCTACGTCGAATGCTGCTACTGCATAGTCGTTACCATCCTGGAAGAGTGCGCTTGCCTTTGTTAATGTAATCTCATCTTCATCAGTTACATTTGTGGAGCTAACGCTGAATACCTTTGTTTCGTCATTCATGTAGATGCTGCCGATCTTGTTCTGAGAAGCAGAGAAGGTTCTCGCACTGGCTGTGTAGTCATAATCCATGGAGAAGTTCTCTGTGTTTTTGTCAGAACCGATGATATACAGCTTGTTGATTTTGCCAGAGCTGTTTGTTCTGTACTGGAATACCTGCTGTGTAACAGAAGCAAATTCACCTGTCTGTGCATCAACTGCGCCGCCGAAGATACCTGTGAAACCATCTGTCGGCTCTGTGTCAGCTAAAGCTACGCCATCCTTGTAAACCTGAACTGTCTTAGCCAGTTCCATTGTCTCCCATGCGCCTTCGCTTGTTAAGAACTTCATCTCAACAACCTTGCCGCTGAGGCTACCGGTCTGACCAGCTGTGTACAGGTATGCATATGCGCCAGAAGCACTTGTTGCATCTTTTGCAACGATTCTGTTATCAACGTTCAGGTAGAAAATACCTTCATCGCCAACGAGAACAGATACGCTGTCGCCTAAGCGATAAGAAGCATCACCGATTTTGTATGCTGCATCGGTAGCAGTTGTTTTACCGGAAACAGTGCCTTCTACTTTGTTGCTGGAAATGTAAACTGTAACAACATTGCCATTTTCGCAAACTGTTACAACATCACCAACTGCGATGTCTTTGAAAGCAACCTGAGCGCCATCCTTGTAGAAGAGAGTGATAACATCTTCATCTTCAACATCGATAGCTGTAATGTTGTTGCCGTCTTTGTCAAGAAGCATCTGTGCTTTCTCGTTAATTTCGGAAACAAAGTAGTCTGTGCCATACTCTGTAACAAATACGTAGTCGTATTCGTCATCGTTGTTGTTGTCGAGGAGTTCAACTTTACCAGCAGCTGCTCTTGTGGATGCAGCGTTGCTTGCTACAACGCTATCGATGTAATCTTTTGCGTCGGTAGCTGCATCTTTAGCATTGTTGTAAATGTATACTGCTTCATCATCAATGTCAAGAGTTGTAGATCTGGAAGCACCATCTTCTGTATATTCCAGTTCTGTGTATGCGCCGTTGATAGAATCAATCTTTGTGTAGTCAATCACAACCAGCTTGTTCTTGCCGGACTTAGCAGCAATACCAAGAATTGTGTCTTTGCCTGTTTCGTCGTCTTCTGCTACGTATGCAGCAACTGTCTGACCGATGAAGTCAACAGCGTTTGTATCGCCAACAACAAGTTCCGGATTTCTTTCACCGTTGAAATTTTCATCGCCAGGTGCATAACCATTCCACTTTGCTGTCTTCAATGTAACTGTGTCGCCTTCTGCATCACCTTCTGTGATGTAGGAAGCTGTGATAACACCTTCGTACTTGTCAACCTTCAGGTAATCCTTCAGGAGAGTCTTGCTGCTAACAGCCCATTCTTTTTCGTTGTTCTTGTAGGAAATCTGCTCCATTGTGTTTACTTCGAGAGCATTGAATACCATACGTGCAACTGCACTTCTGGGAGCTGCTTCGCTGGGTGCTACAGAAACGCCCTTTGTGATACCTTCGCGAGATGCGATGGAGAGGTAACCGGAAGGATAACCGCCCTCATCTTCTGCTTCAGGGTTACGGCCGAGAGCTGCAACGATCATTTTGATGATCTGCTCATAAGTAACAGGATCGGAAGGACCGAACTGCTTATCATTGTAACCGTTGATGATACCCTTCTGCTGTGCTGCAAAAATGTAGCCTGTTGCCCAGTGGTCATCTGCTACATCTTCGAATGTGCACTTTCCTGTGGGATCCAGAGCTCTCATGCAGGTAATAACCTTAGCTGCTTCTGCTCTGATGATTGTTGCATCAGGATTGAAATTGCCCTTGTCATCACCTTCCATGATGCCGAGAGCCTTCAGTGTGGCAGTTGCTTCACCGTAGGATGCATTGTCGTCTACGTCCGGGTAAAGAGCACCAGCGGAAACCGCAACGCTAAGCATCATGGCGAAAGCCATTACAAATGCCAGAACCTTTTTGAGATTTTTCATGTCTCAAATCCTCCTTAAAAATTTTTTATTCTGAAAGAGATACAGTTTTGCACGGGCCGCATCTCTTTCAACTGCGACTGTGCGCAAAGGAAACATTTAAGTCCCCCTGACAGGATTGATTATAGCATTGGCCTATAAAAACGTCAAGTACATTTTTTTACTTGTAACATAAATGTAAAGTTGCGTTCAAATAGTTGCCATATTCCTATATTCTAATCCCGGCGTTTAGTATACGATATTTCTTCTTGCTTGTCAAGTGTTTTTTCGCAAATGGCATCTTTTTGTTGTTTTGTACTTTTCCCTTCTATATATAATATATTATATCGTATTTCTGCTTGACTTTGCTGACAGGATTTGGTATAATAAGGACGCAATAATTTATTTCGGAGGTATCTCAAAATGAAAACACCATTATCCATTGATTTGAAAGGTAAGGTTGCTGTTGTCACCGGTGCCGGCGGTGTTCTTTGCAGTATGTTTGCAAAGGCACTCGCAGCAAACGGTGCAAAGGTTGCGCTTTTAGATCTTCACGCCGAAAAAGCAGAAGAGTATGCTGCTGAAATCCGTGCAGAAGGCGGCGAGGCAATTGCTGTAGCAGCCAATGTATTGCAGAAGGATAGCCTCGAAGCAGCACGCCAGGCTGTTTTAGATGCATTTGGTCCTTGCGATATTCTTTTAAACGGTGCCGGCGGTAACAATCCTAAGGGCACAACAGATAAAGAATATCTCTTCCCTGAGGATATAGATAAGGAAGATTTAAAAACCTTCTTTACTCTCGATCCTGACGGCGTTTCCTTTGTATTCAACCTTAATTTCTTAGGCACACTGCTGCCTACCCAGGTGTTTGCAAGGGATATGATAGATAAGAACGCGATCATTGTTAACGTATCCTCTATGAACGCTTTCTGTCCTTTAACAAAGATTCCGGCATACAGCGGCGCAAAAGCAGCTGTTTCTAACTTCACGCAGTGGCTTGCTGTACATATGTCTAAGGTCGGTATTCGTGTAAATGCAATTGCACCCGGCTTCTTTGTCACCCATCAGAACGAGGCACTGCTTCTGAACAAAGATGGTTCCTACACAGACCGTTCCAAGAAGATTCTTTCCCAGACACCGATGGATCGTTTCGGCAAACCCGAAGATCTTTTGGGTACACTTCTTTGGCTTTGTGACAACAATGCATCCGGCTTTGTAAACGGTGTAATTGTTCCGGTTGACGGTGGCTTTGCTGCATATTCCGGTGTGTAATAAAGGAGAGATAAAATGATATACCAGAGTGAACAGGGGTTGTCTCCGGAAGCTTTACGGGCAGCACTTGCTGAATCGATTGAAGGGAAATCCTTAAAGAAAGTGCTGATTATTCCTCCGGATTATACACGTATGTACAGTGGCGCAGGGCAAATTACTGCCATGTACTATGACATGCTGAAGGACACTTGCGAAATTGATATCCTGCCGGCGTTAGGTACACATGAACCGATGACCAAGGAAGAATGTACTGCCTTCTTCGGGGAGGGGGTCCCCTTCGATCGTATTCTGGTGCATAACTGGAAAACAGATGTGGTAAAAATCGGTGAAGTACCGGCTGCGTTTGTTTCTGAAGTGTCTGAAGGTCTTGTCAATGACAAAATCGATGTCGAGGTTAACCGCCTTATCATGGATAAGAGCTATGACCTGATTCTGTCTGTCGGACAAGTTGTCCCGCACGAGGTAGTAGGCATGGCCAACTACTCAAAAAATCTTTTTGTTGGCTGCGGTGGCAACAACATGATTAACAGTTCCCACATGTTAGGCGCCTTCTATGGCATGGAGCGCATTATGGGGAAGGACTTTTCGCCGGTTCGCCGCGTTTTTGACTATGCGCAGGAGCATTTTCTTGCGGATGTCCCCCTTCTTTTTGTGCTGACCGTCACAACCAATACGGGTGATGATGTACATATTCATGGCCTTTATATCGGCACGGACCGCAAGAACTTTGAACATGCAGTTGCACACAGCCGTGCAACGAACCTGACTTTTGTGGATGCACCTTTTAAAAAGGTCGTTGTGAACTTAGACCCACGCGAATTTAAGAGTACCTGGCTCGGTAACAAAGCGATCTACCGCACACGCATGGCGATTGCTGACGGCGGTGCGCTCATTGTATTAGCCCCCGGCGTCCGTAAGTTTGGTGAGGACGACGAAAATGACCGTCTTATCCGCAAATACGGCTACGTAGGTCGCAAAAAAGTTTTGGAGCTTGTGAAAGACAATAAGGATTTGCAGGACAACCTTTCCGTTGCCGCGCATCTTATTCATGGTTCTTCCGACGAACGTTTTTCTATCACTTATGCTACAGAGCAGGTTACAAAAGAAGAGGTGGAGGGTGTCAACTTCGGCTATATGCCTTATGCAGAAGCCATTAAGTTATATGACCCTGCTGTATTAAAGGACGGCTATAACACGCTTTCCAATGGGGAAGAAATCTATTATATTTCTAACCCGGCCTTAGGTCTTTGGGATGTAAAGCAGAAAGGATAATGTTTATGAACATAGGTAACTTTATAAGATCCCTTCCGGTGGTTGGCTATGGTATGCTGGGTATTTTCCTTGTAATGCTGCTGATTTTAGGTGCAATATATATTATTCGCAGAGCCAAATAAGTAAAAGAATTAAGGAGCCGTAACAAAATGATGATTCAAAATCTTTTTGCTACGGCTCCTTTTGGGGCTGGAGAAAAATAGTGCAGAATGGACAAACTGCGCCAAAGCCGCAGGCTTTGGGTTCCCGAAGGCGTACACAGGTACGTCGAGAGGCGAAGTTTGTTC
>JAQXGO010000021.1 GCA_029006755.1 Clostridia bacterium
GAGCATTTTTACGCAGCCGTCAATACCACAGCTCGTGCAACGCACGAGAGGGCGAAGCCCAAAGGCTTGCTCTGCAAGACTTACTGTGAATATTATACCATAAGTAAAAATGCTTGCTTGCAAGGGCATTTTTACGCAGCCGTCAATACCACAGCTCGTGCAACGCACGAGAGGGCGAATCCCAAAGGCTTGCTCTGCAAGACTTACTGTGAATATTATACCACAAAAAACAAAGATTGCAATATCTTTTTCAAATATGCGGCAATTTTTTAAAAAAATGCCGCGGCATGTATGATGCCGCGGCTTCGCTATGCTTTTTTAGCAAACTTGGGTTCTCCAGTTAAAGGGGTCTTCCATAGCGCCGGTCTGAATGCCGGTGATTGCATCATAAAGCTTCTGGCTGACCTCGCCGATAGTGCCGTCCCCAATCGTGAATACATCATCCTTATAACGAAGCTTGCCTACCGGAGAAATCACAGCAGCTGTTCCTGTTCCGAATACTTCCTCTAAAGTGCCATTCTTCTGTGCTTCCAAAATTTCAGCAACATCAATTCTTCTTTCTTCCGTCGGCAGACCCCATGCGCGGCACAGCTGCAAAACAGAATCTCTTGTGATGCCCGGCAGGATGCTGCCATTTAGCATCGGTGTGACAATCTTTCCGTTAATTTTAAAGAAGATATTCATTGCGCCTACTTCTTCAATATACTTTCTTTCCACGCCGTCCAGCCACAGTACCTGTGAATATCCGTCATCATGTGCTTTCACCTGGCCAGCCAAGCTGACTGCGTAATTTCCGCCGGTTTTTGCAAAGCCCATACCACCGCGCACTGCGCGAACATATTCATCCTCAATCCAAATGCCAACCGGTGCAAGACCATTCTTATAGTAAGCACCACTGGGTGAAAGGATAATAATGAACAGATAGGTTTTGGAAGGCGCAACGCCTAAGAAGGCGTCGGTTGCAATAATAAAGGGGCGAATATAAAGTGCTGTCCCCGGCTCTGTGGGTACCCAATCGCTGTCAATATCTACCACCGCTTTCACAGCTTCCACAAAATCCCCTTCCGGTAATTCCGGAATACAAAGGCGCTTGTTTGTTGCATTGGTACGTCTTGCATTCATTTCCGGACGGAATAAGTATGTTTTTCCATCTGCACTGCGATATGCCTTTAATCCTTCGAACATTTCCTGTCCATAATGAAATACCATTGTAGAAGGATCTAAGGACAGCGGCTGATAGGGTACAATGCGTGCATCATGCCATCCCTTGCCTTCTGTATAATTCATAATAAACATGTGGTCGGTAAACACCTTGCCGAAGCCAAGATTCTTTGCATCCGGCTTTTCCTTTGGCGTAGTTGTTTTTGTGACCTGAATTTTCATCGACAACATCTCCCTTAATGCGCTATTTATATTTTATTTATTATACATCATCTTTCCTGAAAAATCCAGCACTTTTCAGAAAAAATACAAATTTTTTAAAAAACGCTTGACTTTATTGTGCTAAAGTGCTACTATAATACCATATTAAATAAAGGAGCGATTATCACATGAAAAAGAGATTATCTTTCTTACTGGCAGTTGTTTTACTGCTCACACTTTGTGCTTGCGGCAAAAAAGAGGCTGCTGCACCCACGGCCACCTCGACGGATGCAGATACTTCCTGGAGCTACATAGAAGGAAACGGAAAAATTGTTGTTGGGCTGGATGACACATTTGCACCCATGGGCTTTCGCACAGAAGACGGTGAGTTGGTTGGATTTGACATTGATCTTGCAAACGCTGTTGGCGAAACACTTGGCGTAGCTGTCGAATTTAAGCCCATCGTATGGGATGCGAAGGAAATGGAACTGGAAGGCAAGAAAATTGACCTTATCTGGAACGGCATGAGCAAGACACCGGAAAGAGTTGAGGGCATGAACCTTTCTGCACCTTACCTCAATAACTCTATTGTCATTATGACACTTGCAGATTCCGCTGTGAAGTCTAAGGCTGACTTGGCTGGCAAAAACATCGGCATTCAGGTGGACAGCGCAGCGCTTGAAGTTGTAAAGGCAGATGCCATGTATGGTGATATCGTGGACGGTATTGCGGAATACGAATCTTATGATGAAGCTGTTATGGATTTAGACACAGGCAGATTAGATGCTGTTATCATTGATAAGGTTGCCGGTAAATATAAGGCAAGCAAGGCGGAAGGTACATACGCTTTTGCTGAAGAAGATTTCGGCGAAGATTACTATGTAATCGGCATGCGCAAGGGTGACGATGCATTGACCGAAAAAATCGACAATGCTATGAAGGCCGTTATTGAAAGCGGCAAAGCTGCTGAAATTTCCACTAAGTGGTTTGGTGAGGATTTAGTTCTTCGCTAATTATCTGACAAAATTGTTTATGGCACGATAGTGTAAAATGCACGAAACGAACCTTTGGCGTACAGCTGTACACCGATAGGTTCGTTTCGTGCATAACAAAAGCATGTTATGTGGTTCCTTTCTACGCTTTTGTGATCTCGGATCCCACTCATTAAGGAGCTTTAGTAATGAATTTTTTATCTTCCTCTTGGGCATATATTGTAGAATGGTTTTCTTATTCGGAGCGTATTTTGCCCTCCCTTTTAAATGGCGGCAAGATCACACTGATGGTTTTTGTTTTGACCTTAGTAATGTCTCTTCCGCTCGGCCTCGTTATCAGCCTTATGCGTATATCCAAAATTGCGCCGCTTAAGTGGTTTGCCTCTGCCTATATATGGATTCTTCGTGGCACACCGCTACTGCTACAACTGTATTTCGTATATTTTGGATTACCAAACATAGGCATCACTTTAGATGGCATCACCTCTGCCGTTACGGCATTTGTACTGAATTACGCCGCCTATTTTGCCGAAATTTATCGCGCTGGTATTGAGTCCATTGACCGGGGACAATATGAGGCCGGAAAGGTTCTGGGCTTTTCTCAATCTCAGATCATGCGCCGCATCATTATTCCCCAAACCTTAAGTCGGATTATTCCGCCTATTACAAACGAAACCATTACCTTGGTAAAGGACACTGCGCTCATTACTGCCATCAGTGTTTCTGAACTTTTACGTGCAGCAAAAGGCGCAGTAAACCGGGATATGAACACCACTGCCTTTTTGTTGGCGGCACTGTTATATCTTTTCTTTACTTTGCTATTAACGATACTCTTTAAATTTACGGAAAAGCGGTTCTCCCGCCACATAAGGAGGGAAAGCTAATGCCTATATTAGAAATACGCGGTCTTAAGAAAAGCTTTGGTACGGCACATATACTAAAGGGCATAGATTTTGTAACAGAGCGTGGTCAGGTAACCGCCATTTTAGGCCCTTCCGGATCCGGAAAAAGCACATTTATCCGTTGCTTGAATCGTCTGGAAAAGCTAACCGAAGGCGCTGTGTATATTGACGGAGAAACCCTCTGCGATATGCAAGACGGCAAGGTTGTGTATGCACCCGAAAAGGAAGCGAAACGAATTTGCGGCAAAACAGGCATGGTTTTTCAAAACTTTAACCTGTTTCCGCATATGACCGTTTTGGATAATGTTACAGCGGCTCCAATATATGTACAAAAGATTGCGACCGCAGAAGCAGAAAAAACAGCCAGAGAGCTTTTAGCACGGGTTGGGCTTTCGGATAAGGAGAACTTTTACCCTTCTGCTTTATCCGGCGGGCAACAGCAACGTGTTGCGATTGCACGCGCTTTGGCCCTTCGCCCTGAAATTTTGTTTTTCGATGAACCGACCAGTGCCTTAGATCCCGAACTCACCGGTGAGGTACTCCGCGTCATTCGGGATTTAGCCGCAGAGCATATGACGATGATGATTGTTACACATGAAATTGAATTTGCCCTCGGTGTTGCGGACAGAATCATTTTTATGGATGATGGCTATATTGTAGAAGAAGGTACAGCGGATGCACTGATAAACCATCCCCAAAATGAACGAACAAGAGCTTTTTTAAATCGTATTCACAGATAATATGCGAGGAGTTTTGCTATGCATCTTGTAGGCATCATCGCGGAATATAATCCGTTTCATACCGGACATATATATCATATTGAAAATGCAAAGAGAGCGACCCATGCGGATGGCGTAATCGCTGTTATGAGCGGGAGCTTTGTGCAAAGAGGGGAGCCCGCGGTCTATGATAAATGGACCCGGGCTTTTCACGCGCTCTTAGGCGGCGTGGATTTAGTGTTAGAACTGCCGGTTATTTACGCTACGGCCTCGGCCGAATGGTTCGCATTTGGTGCAGTGGAAACCCTTTTAGCCACCGGCGTAACGGACGTCATTTCCTTTGGCAGTGAGTGCGGAGATTTAGCTGCGCTGCAAAAAGCTGCGGATGCCGTGCAGAATGAAACCCCTTTGATGAAGCAGGCCCTTCGTGCGGCGCTACGTGCCGGAAAAAGCTATGCCGCCGCAAAAGCTGCTGTTCTTTCGGAGCATGCAGGAAAATGTCTTTCTATGCCGAATGATATTTTGGGCACCTTATATCTTCGTGCCATTCATCATCGCGTACCTGCGCACACGATAAAACGTGTCGGCACGGCATACACCACGGATAAAATAGAGGGTGCATATGCCTCAGCCATGGCGTTACGGCTTCGGCTTTTAAACGGAGAGGACTGCTCTTCTTTTGTGCCCTACCCAACCGAAACCCTTCTGCCACATTCCTGGGCACAATACGAAAAGCTGCTTCTCTACGCACTTCGTACCTCCAATCCAAAAGAGTTTCCCGGCATCTCGGCAACTGTTGCGGCGCGTCTTGTGCAGGCACAGGGTGAAAACCTTGCCGCCATTCTAACTTCTGCTAAAACAAAGAATATTGCCATGGCGGCCATCAAGCGCGCGCTTGTGCAAATACTGATTCAAAATCGCCTTTCCCCCACCATACCGCCTGCCTATCTGCGTGTCTTGGGCTTTACGGCACGCGGAGCGGAGATTTTAAAGAAAATGCGTACAACAGCTACTCTGCCGATCATCAGTAAACCGTCAGCCTATGACCAAACCTGCCCTATATGGCAAACAGAACAGCGTGCTACAGATATTTATTTTATGGGAGCAGATGGGAAATCCGGGGAGGATATCCGTCACGCACCCATTCGCGTATAATGAAAAAGACGTTGCTCCATACGTGCATTTTCACGCAATCAGAGAACGCCTTTTTTCATGCAAAACTGCCATTGAAAAGTCTATTACATCATGAACTTCTGCTTTTAGAATTTACGCCACACCAATTTGTCAACAATCCCTGTATAGGACTGAATAATCTTTACAACCTTCGTTGAAACATTTTCTTCTGTATAAGTTGGAACGGGTATTCCAAAATCTCCATTTTGATGCATTGTAATTGCAGTGTCAACAGTCCGAACAAGTGACGCTTCATCAATGCCTGCAAGCATAAAGCAAGCTTTATCCAATGCTTCCGGCCGTTCTGTTGAGGTTCGGATACATATTGCCGGGAAAGGATGCCCCACACTTGTAAAGAAACTACTTTCCTCCGGCAGGGTTCCGCTATCGGAAATCACCGCAAACGCGTTCATTTGCAAGCAGTTATAATCATGAAATCCCAATGGCTCATGTTGAATGATTCTTTCGTTCAGCTTAAACCCTGATTCTTCCAAGCGTTTTTTGGAACGAGGATGGCATGAATACAACACAGGCATCTCATATTTTTCGGCAATCTTATTGATCGCACTAAACAAGGATAAAAAGTTCTTTTCCGTATCTATATTCTCCTCTCTGTGCGCAGAAAGAAGCATATACTGATGCTTTTCAAGTCCAAGTCTTTGATGAATATCGCTATTTTCAATTTCGTAAAGATTCTGATGCAGCACCTCCGCCATAGGTGATCCGGTAACATAAGTTCTCTCCTTGGGAAGACCACATTCATGTAAATACCGTCTTGCATGTTCGGAATAAGCCAAATTCACATCCGATATAATGTCAACAATGCGCCTATTGGTTTCCTCCGGCAAACATTCATCCTTACAACGGTTGCCCGCTTCCATATGAAAAATCGGAATATGTAACCGCTTTGCCGCAATCGCAGAAAGGCAGGAATTTGTATCACCCAGAATCAGAAGCGCATCCGGATGGATCTGCCGCATTAACTTATAGGAGCAATTTATGATATTGCCAACCGTGGCACCCAAGTCATCACCTACCGCATCCATGTATACATCCGGGTTGTCAAGCTTTAAGTCCTTAAAAAACACGCCATTTAAGTTATAATCATAGTTTTGCCCGGTATGTGCCAAAATACAGTCAAAATATGTACGGCACTTTTGAATCGTTGCTGCCAGGCGAATAATTTCCGGCCGCGTGCCAACAATGATTAAGAGCTTCAGTTTCCCATTTTCTTGAAATCTCACGTTGCTGTAATCTGTTCTGATTCCCATTATACTTCCTCCCCAAATGTATCTGGCTTCCCTGGATCAAACTGTTCGTTTGCCCACATGACAGTCACTAAATCTTCCGTTTCGCTTAAATTGATTATGTTATGCGTGTATCCGGGCAACATGTGAACAGCTTCTATTTTTTCCCCGGAAACTTCAAATCGAAGCACCTCGTCAGTGCCGATTTTTCGTTCCTCAATCAGGCCATGCCCACTTACCACAATAAAGAATTCCCACTTAGAATGGTGCCAATGCTGTCCTTTGGTGATGCCGGGCTTTGAAATGTTGACACTGAATTGCCCGCATTTTTCCGTCTTTAATATTTCGGTAAAGCTTCCCCGCGCATCACAGTTCATTTTTAACGGAAAGCTTACCTTTTCTCTTGGCATATAGGAAAGATATGTGCTATATAGTTTTTTAGCAAAGGAATGATGCGGAATTTCCGGCATCCGGAGTGTTTGCGGCTGTTCCCGAAATTGGGTAAGAAGATCCACAATTTCGCCCAGTGTCACTTTATGGGTTACGGGTGCCGCGCAATATGCCCCCTCCGTGCAAAGCACAGTATCGACGCCGTCAAAATTACAGCGATGTTCCTTCCCCTCTAATGCATCCAGCATTTCCTGTACCAAATCATCAATATACAAAAGCTCCAGCTTTGTATTCCGGTCGTTTACCTGTATGGGTAGATCATTGGCCATATTGTTGCAAAAAGTAGCAACCGCACTATTATAGTTTGGTCTGCACCACTTGCCGAAAAGATTCGGGAAACGATACACAAGCACCTTTGCCCCCGTTTCCTCTGCGTAGGCAAAGAATAAGTCCTCCCCAGCTTTTTTGCTTCTACCGTAATCGCTGTCATAGCGGCCAATCAATGTTGCCTGTATGGAAGAAGAAAGCATTACCGGGCACGTGTTATGCTGTTTTTTTAAGGTATCCAGCAATGTAGAGGCAAACCCAAAATTCCCTGCCATAAATTCGCTGTTGTCCTTTGGACGATTTACGCCGGCAAGATTAAAGACAAAATCTGCATCCTTACAATATTCTTCCAGCAGTGCAGGCTCTGTATCTATATCAT